>JAQYVQ010000305.1 GCA_030145435.1 Syntrophobacteria bacterium
GGTCTATGATGGGTAAGCCCACGGGATTCATGATCTACAACCGGAAGGATCCGTCGAAACGACCCGTGGGCGAACGTATCCGCGATTATCGTGAATTCGCTGCACCGCTCACCGACGTTGAACTCGAACGCCAGGCCGCGCGCTGCATGGACTGCGGGATCCCCTTCTGTCACGTCTACGGGTGTCCGGTGAAGAACCTGATCCCGAATTGGAACGACATGGTTTACAGGAAGAAAGGAAGACGTGCCCTCGACCTGTTGCATGCCACGAACAACCTTCCCGAGGTAACCGGAAGGGTTTGCCCCGCCCCTTGCGAACCGGCCTGCACCCTTGCCATCAACCAGCCCGCGGTCACGATCAAGCAGATCGAACTCCAGATCGTCGAGCGCGGATGGGAGGAAAGTTGGATTCAGCCGGAAAGGGCCCTTGTGAAGACAGGCAAGAGGGTCGCCATCGCCGGGTCCGGTCCTGCAGGCCTTGCCGCCGCCCAGCAACTTGCCCGCCGGGGCCACGAAGTCGTGGTCTTCGAGAGATCGGATCGCGTGGGCGGATTGCTGCGATACGGGATTCCGGACTTCAAGCTGGAGAAGCGGGTGATCGACCGGCGGATCGAGCAGATGGCGGCCGAAGGGGTTATCTTCGAGACCGGCGTGGAGGCGGGCGTCGACATTTCAGGTCGATATATGCAACGTACGTTCGACGCGATCTTACTGGCCACTGGAGCCGGTGTGCCGCGAGATCTGGATGTCCCGGGCAGGGATTTGAGGGGCATCCGCTTCGCAATGGATTTCCTGGTCCAGCAGAACCGGCGGAATGCGGGCGAGCTTGCTCCGCCGGGAGAGGAGATCCTTGCACAGGGGAAGAATGTGGTGGTGATCGGAGGTGGGGATACGGGTTCGGACTGTATCGGTACGGCACGGCGGCAGGGGGCGAACGAGATCGTCCAGATCGAAATCCTGTCCCAACCTCCCCCGCAGAGAATGCCGGACAATCCCTGGCCCACGTGGCCTCACGTCCTGGCGACTTCCTCTTCCCAGGAGGAAGGGTGCAGACGACTCTGGGACGTCGCCACGAAGGCGTTCGTCGGGGAGGAAGGGGCCGTCAAGAAGCTGCGATGCGTCGAACTGGACGGGTCGGAACCGGATGAGAAGGGCCGGCGGACGTTCCGGGAGATTGCAGGCTCGGAGTTCGAGATCGAGGCGGAACTCGTTCTGCTGGCCATGGGCTTCGTTCACCTCGAACACGGTCCCCTGGTGGAGGAACTCCAGTTGGCGAGGGATGCGCGGGGAAACCTGCGGGTGGCGTCCAACTATATGACATCTGTTCCTAGCGTGTTTGTCGCAGGGGACTCGATGACGGGGGCCTCTCTCGTGGTGCGGTCGATCGATTCCGGGCGTCTCGCCGCGGCCGCAGTGGACAGCTATCTGTCCTAGCGAGGCGGGTAATCGTCGTTATGTTTCCGGGGCAGACCTTGAGTGGGTTGCTGCTGTCCGGGGTTCCCTCTCCGATTTGCTTGGGCTCCGTCTCTCCCGCCCCCTACAAAGTCGCCCGGCGCAAATCTCCGACGGAACCCCGGACAGCAGCGAACGACACGCTTCCCGGAAACATAGCGATGATTCTACGTCAATCTACTCGACTTGTAGGACTGGGAATTCTAAGAGAATGAGGAAGGTGCGGCGTCAGGCGTCCTGACTCGCGAGCTTTCTGGCGAGACTTCTGCGCTTGCGCACGCGCTGCGACTCTGCGAAGGCGAGGCGGTTTCGCCAGCCGCGCATGCTCGCGTGGTACTGGTTCTTGAAGTTCTCGAACAGGGCTCTCTGTTGGCCGTTCGTGACGAGCTTCTGGCGTTCAAGCAGCGCGGCCATGGTCGCTTCCATCTCGCGCATTTCCTTGATTTCGCTCGCAGCCAGCCTCTTTCCGACCCGGCGGACCGCGATTTCCTTCTCCTTCGTGAAATGGAGTCTCTGGAACAGCTTCCTGATCTGATCCAGGTCTCTCTTGGATTCGATGTACAGATCCGGCATGATGTCTTCCCGGGCCCTGGGGCCCCCCCTATGCCACCGGGCTTGGATCGAGCTGAATCGATCCGATAAGGTCCCTTACATCCTGGATCGCGTGCCTCTCGAGGTAACGCTCCATGCCTTCCATGACCTCGATGCACGCGGCAGGGTTTCGAAAATGCGCCGTGCCCACCTGGACAGCGGTTGCGCCCGCGATGAGGAATTCCACCGCATCCTCTCCGCTGAGAATCCCTCCCACGCCGACGACAGGGATCTTTACCTGCTGAGCCACCTCCCACACCATACGAAGGGCAACCGGCTTGATGGCCGGTCCGGACAGCCCGCCCACAACCGTGGCGAGGTGGGGCCTCCTGGATTCCGAGTCGATGGACATGCCGCGGATCGTGTTGATCAGCGTCAATCCGTCCGCCCCGCCCGCTTCTGCCCGTTTTGCCATATCCACTATATCGGTGACGTTCGGTGACAACTTGATGATCAAGGGCTTTTCCGTTCTTTCCCGGAGGAAACGAACGAGTTTCTCCAGCATTTCCGGGTCGGAACCGAAAGCAATGCCCCCCTTCCGGACGTTCGGACAGGAAACGTTCACCTCGAACCCGTCGACGCCCTCATGTCGGCTCATCTCATCGACGAGCGTTCCGTACTCCTCCTGGGATTCGCCGAGGATGTTCACGATGACAACGGTTTCATATTCTCTCAGCCTCGGCAACGTCTCCGCTATGAACGCCTCCATGCCGATGTTCTCGAGCCCGATGGCGTTTAGCATCCCTCCAGAGGTTTCGACGATTCGGGGGGGCGGGTTCCCCGGCCTGGGCTCGAGGGAGATCCCCTTGACCACGAGGGCACCCAGACGGGAGAGGTCAAAGTAGGGGGTCAGTTCAAGGCCGTATCCGCAGGTTCCCGATGCGGTCATTACGGGGGTCTTCAGGGAGAGCCCTGCAATGGAAACGGTCGTGTCGATCTTTGTCAATGCTTCATCCCTCAGTTATTCCTGTATGGCGTCCCAGCAAATCTCCTCGGCGGCGAACACAGGGCCCTCCGTGCATACCTTGCGGTACTTGATCTGCTTCGGGTCGTCATCCCCCTTGAAAGGGATTACGCAACCCTGACAGACCCCGTATCCGCAGGCCATCCGGGACTCCATCGAGAATTGTGCCCTCATGCCGAGACCCTTCATCCGGCCGGCCACGGCCCTGAGCATGGCCAGGGGGCCGCAGGCAAACGATTCGATAGTGGCCGTGGGGAGATTCTCCGTCCGAGGCAGGGTCGTCGAGAGGAGATCGATGACCGTACCTTTGACGCCCTGTTGCCCATCTTCCGTGGCAACCCGGATGAGAAGGCCTTTCTTGTCGAGGGATTCCATGGGGATGATCTCTTCGTGAGACCTGACGCCGTAGAGCAGGGTCGTCGGGGCGGTCTGTCGCTTCAGAAGTTTGAGGAGGAGAAAATGAACGGAAGCGAACCCGATCCCTCCTGCGAGTACGATGGACGTAACAGAGGGATCGGGCAGGGCAAACCCGTTCCCCAGCGGTCCGAGGACCCTGAGAAGATCTCCTGTTCTCATTCCTGAGAGGAGCCCCGTGCCCTTCCCTACCCTCCTGTACAGGATCTCGACACGTTGCCCGTCCACATTGAAGACGGCAAAAGGCCTGGGGAGCAGAGGATCGTGGGTGGGTGGGATCGAGAGCATCACGAACTGACCCGGCTTAGCCCCCGCGGCAAGCCGGGGCGCCTCGAAGGCCATCCGGAAGATGCCAGGGACGATCTCTCTGTTCGAGAGAACCGGGATGAGGGCGGCGTGGGCATTGCGGGGAGTCAGTGGCAAACCCCCCTCCGTTGCATGATCAGGGCGTCCTCGCCCGTATCGGCATAGTATCTTCTGTGAACGCCGCACACGTTGAACCCGTATTTCTTGTAGAGTGAGATGGCGCCTTCGTTTGACACGCGGACTTCGAGGAAGTAGTGCCGAATCCCTCCTTCCTGACAGACTTCGAGGAGGTGGTCGATCATCTGGGAGGCAAGCCCCATGCGTCGAAACGAGGGGTGTACCGTCACATTCAGGATGTGGCACTCATCCAGCGTGCGCCAGGAACAGACGTAGCCAATAACAAAGGGGGAATCCGACTGGCCAAGGACCAACGGATTGGCGTGGGGAGCTCGTATTTCGCTCTCAAAGGTCCGGCGGCTCCACGGGGTTCGATAGGAGGCCTGCTCGATGGCAAGGATCTCTTCGAGGTCCTCCTCGGTCATCCTTCGAATGGAGAAAAGCATGCGATCTTACCGGCCCCGTTCCTCCGAGTCGATTCAGTCTTGTTCAGGAATATCCTCATTCCATGTGGGCTGGTACCCGAAGATCGTGGAGAACGGTTCACGCTGCACCACCCAGAAGCAGGGCCTCATCAGGCCGTAGTCGATGAGAACACCGGCCGGATGCAGGATATAGGCCGAAATCCGGATCGGGTTCCCAGCCTTCTTCGGGTCGTATCTGTCCGCTTCCGCCTCTCCCATCGTCACCGTGAACGAGAGAATCCCGGCCACGGCCACCAGGCAAAGGGTTCTCAACGCCCATGCGCCGAGCCTTCGAGCAGATCTGCGAAACGGGTTCTTCATGGCCCTCTCCTCCTTTTGTCAAAAGAAGTAACAGCATCTCCCTTATCATAAGGGCGAAGACGGAAAGCGTCAATGGTGCCCGGGCTCCCGCCCGAGCCCGATTGGCCCTCCGTGCTACTCGTCGAGAGGATCGTCTTTCTCCGGTCGCTCGGCGTCGAGGGACGCGGTGAGCCTGGCGATGTTTGCCCGGGCTTCCTCGGCCTTCGGATGTTGGGGGTGGTCGGCCAGAAGGGTACGATACGCATCCGTTGCCTTCTGGACCTCGCCCAGCCTCTCGTAACAACGGGCCATGCCCAGGTAAGCCCATCCTTGCATATTGGTCAGGGACGACTTGCTGAGTTGCTCATAACAGATCGCGGCCTGCGCAAAGTCCTCTTTTGCTTCGTGTGCATAGGCGAGCCCTTCCCGGGCCATCGCTTTCAGCTCCGGTTTGCGGTTCGCTTTTTTCAGAAAGGCATCATAGGTGTCGATGGCCGCATCGTAGTCCCCCTCTTCGTAGTAGCGCTGACCGAGAAGAATCCGCGCGACCTTGCCGGCCTCTGTCCGTTTGTAGTTCTCGGCCACATCCTGGAGCAGGGCGAGTGCCCGGGCCGCTTCCTCAGGATCGGCCTGCGGTTCGGCTGGAACGGGCTGCCCTGCCGCCGCCTCGGTGGAGATCGGATGCAAGAGCGCCTGCGCCTGCGCGAGCAATCGGGATGCCTGTGCCTCCTTCTTGTTCGAATAGGCACTCACAGCCCAGATCAACAGGCCCAGGGCCAGCACGGATGCGACCCCAATGATGATTTCCCGCGTGTGCGCTTGGGCAAACTCGATCGCACGCGCCGAGAAGGTGATGAACTCATCCGGCCGTTTGATGTCTTTTCGGGTGATTCTCTTCGTGGTGGCCATGAAACCGTGTCCTTTTCTCTTGAGAGGCTAGTAGGCGTCGAGATAGTCCACAACCGCATCGAGGTCCATCGCATCGGCAAACAGGGGAGAACCGGTCACTCGATGGGCAAGGGACAGGTACATCTGCTCGGCAATGTTTCGAAAATCGGCATCCACCTTCTTCGGACCTCGACCCAATCGGGCCTTTAGTTGATTCCGGATCGAGCCGGAGTGAGGGCCCTCGGCCTTGATTGCCTCCATGGCTTCGTGAAAGCGTGGGTCCTCCCGCTTGTAGTATTGCCGCAGAGGCTCCTTGCTCAGCTGCGTCCCTTTGAAGGTGATTCGAAGCTCGTCGGGCGTGATCGAATCGGCGAGCAGAATGTCGGTGTTCGTCTTCACGAACTCGAACTTCCCGTCCCAGAGATCCAGACCCTTTTCGAGGAAGAGATCGCACAGAAAAACCGCTATGAGCAGTGACATGTCGGCAAGCTCCCGGAACTGGTCCCCGGTGAGGCCGCAGAAATTCAGGGCCTCTTCGAGCCGGAGGTGTCGGTCCATCGGCTCGAGCTTGCTGAAGAACTCGAGGACGGGCCTGGGCAACCATTCCCCCTCTTTCGGGATCGATTCCAGACCGATTTCCTGCCCGTAGCCGGGTTGCTTCAGGAGGCGCTGCAACAGGGAGCTGCCCTTCGGCACGCCGAACCGGAAGACGTTTTCCAGGGGGATCAGAAACTGGGGTCGTGCGGGGTGAAATACGCTGTAGTCCCAGACAACCCTCCCGTCGATCGAAACCTGTGTCGGCGGCACGACCGGAACGGCCCGGACGAGCAGCTTGTTCGAGGGAGCCCGGAGCTTGTCGAAACGGACACACTTCCCGTTTTCGTCGATAAGTCCCAGGTAATGGGTGGCCAATCCCTGCGACGTCAGTCGTCTGCATGCCGTGGATTTTCTCAGACGATCCTTACCCTGCTTGCCTCCGGCACGGTCCCAAACCCGTCCCCGGCGAAAAAGGGCCTTCCAGGCGGCAGGGTTTTCCATGGCCTCGAACAGGTACGCACTCATCATGGCGATGGCGGACCCTTTCCCACGGATTCGATCCGGCATCTTGCCGTAATCGAACACGGAATAGTCGTCCGTGAACTCGAATGCATACCGTCCCGGGCTCCTCTTCTTCGGTTCCTGGATCATCCGGATGTTCTTCACGGATCCCTTGTATACGAGCGGGTAAGCCTTGTCAGTCATGCCCCTTCCTCTTCGAGTGCTGTGTGATGGCAATTCTGTCAGAACGCAAAAGGCGCGTCTGCGGAGAAATCAGGAACCCCCACATGGGCTGCGGCCGGTTCCTGGCACCAGAGCCTCGTAAAGCCCAATGCCTGGGCGAAATCCAACACCTCTTCGTACTCACTTTCTTCCAGCGTGCGGTCCAGGGGCGGGCACTGCGTCGCCTTGTGCAACGGTACGTACTGTGCCATCAGACTCACGGACAAATCGGTCGAGAACTCGCGTTTCAGGTGAAGCAACGAGGCCTTGGCTCCCTCGATCCCCTCGGGCAGGATGAGAATGCGTACCATGAGCCCCCGGGTCGCCAGCCCCGTTTCAGGGTCCTCCTGCAGGTGGCCCACCTGAGAGAACATGATCCGGAGCGCCTCGTGGTTGACTTTGCTGTATTCCGGGATCCCTGAGAATCGTTCCGCATGGGCGTCGTTTGCGTACTTCACATCCGCCAGGTAGATATCCACCTTGCCCGCCATCCAGGACAGGGCCTCCGGTGTGTCGTAGCCGTGCGTGTTGTACACGACGGGGATTCCCAAGCCCTGCCTCTTCGCCGCTTCGACGGCGACGGCGATCTGGGGGGCGTAATGGGTTGGCGAGACCAGGTTGATGTTGTGACATCCGATTGCCTGGAGGTCGAACATGATCTCCGCGAGCCTCGTGACGGGGATTTCCTCTCCCTCTCCTAACTGGCTGACCGCAAAGTTCTGACAGAAGAGGCATCGCATCGAGCAGCCGGTGAAGAACACGGTGCCGGAGCCCTGTGTCCCGATCAGAGGAGGCTCTTCACCCATGTGCGAAAGCCAACGAGCCACCTTCGGGAGGCTGCCTGCCTCGCAGGCGCCTCGCGCCCCTGCTGCGCGGTCGGCACCGCACCTGCGCCCGCACAGGGCACATCGTTGAAGGGTGGACACCATCTTTTCGGTTTCGTTCTTTTCCATGAGCATACTTACAATACCCGGCCTCACGTTTTCAACCCGCCGACAGCGGAGTCCTTCCCCGGGGACCGGCCAAGCTCCGCCAGACCATCGAGCAGGTGGGCGAGGAAGAGATGGTTCAAGGCCTGTGTGGCCTTCCGGCTGCGCAGGAGCAGTCTCAACAACTCCACGAGCTTGTACGGGTGAAGAGCCACGTGGGGAATCAACTTCCCAAATTGTTTCTTCCGATACCAACGAAAGACCTGCAGGATGTCCGGCAGGGAGAAGGAGGCTTCGTCCAGCACGACCCGCACCACAACGAACGGAACAGACGCCTGCTCGGCAAGCTCGGCGATCACTGTACTCTCCATCTCCACGCTGTCTGCTTCGTACTTGAGCCCCAATGCTTGTTTCTCCGCACTGGAGACGACAACGTGGTCCGTGGTGATCATGCGGCCCGTGTGAACCTGCCAAGGGCCCTTTCGAATTCGCTCAAGAACCTCCTCCCGGAGAGCCGGGTCCGGCCGAAGGCTTACTTCAGGCAACGGTGGAACCGACTGGACCTCGTCCGGCACGAGGATATCCCCGAGCTTGCATTTCTCTCTCAGGCCTCCGGCGTACCCGGTGGACACGATTCCCCGATAGGGGTGTCCCGAAAGAAAGGGGGCAAGTCTTTCCCTCGCCCTTTTCGGCCCCACGTCGGTCCGGACGAGAAGAATGGGCTCCCCTCTCCAATCGCCCGTCCAGGCGTTGTTGTTCGGGTCCGAGGCCGTCCGCCGGGCCTGCACGCCCGCCCGGATGCCTGCGATCTCCTGTTCCACCGCGGCGGCGATCAGCCACCCGGGATTGTCCGACCTCATTGTTCGTTTGTCTTTGCTCTCGGGTGCTGTGCAATCCTGTCGAGTATGCCGTTCAGGAAGCGCTTCGTATCCCGCGTTCCGTACAACTTGCCGAGCTCGATCGCCTCGTTGATGCTGACCTTGAGCGGGATATCGTCACAGAAGAGGAGTTCATACGCGGCAATGCGAAGGATATTCCGGTCGATCAGGTTCATCCTGGAGACGCTCCAATGATCCGCGTGACCCCCAATGGCTTCGTCGATCGGATCCTTACGCTCCAGGACGCCCGTAAGGATCCTATGCGCATGGCTTGCGCTCGACGGCCATTGGTCCTTCTCGTAGAGACGTTCAGAGACCTCCCCGTCCCAGTGGCCCGTCAGGTCCATTGCATACAATGCCTGCAAGGCCATCTCTCTTGCTTTTCTTCGAACGTCCATCCGCGCTACTTGATCGCCTTGAGGAGATTCACGAGCTCGATAGCAGACTCCGCCGCTTCCCACCCCTTGTTGCCCATCTTCGTGCCCGCCCGTTCGATGGCCTGCTCCAGGGTGTCGGTCGTAATCACCCCGAAGGTAATCGGCACGCCGGTTTCGAGGCCGACCTGTGCCACGCCCTTCGTCACCTCGGCACTGAGAACATCGAAGTGAATCGTGCCTCCCCGGATCAGGGCGCCCAGACAGATCACCGCATCGAAACGGCCGGAGGAAGCCATCTGCTTCGCCAGGAGAGGAATCTCGAAAGATCCCGGTACCCGGACGATCTCGATGTTTTCGTCCTTTCCGCCATGCCGCATCAGGGCGTCCAGGGCGCCTTCCAGCAGGCGTTCGGTAATGAAATTGTTGAACCGACTCACAACGAGCCCAAACCGGAATCCTTTCGCATTCAAGACGCCTTCCTGGATCTTTGGCATGATGGTTCTCCCGCATTCTGTTTGTGCTTCGCTTACCGGATCCCCTTCGTCCGACCTACCCCTTCGAAGGGAACACAAAACCATGTTTCGCGAGAAGCTCCTTGCTCACCCCTTCCGAGGGACCTGTCGAGGGGTTCTCCGGGGAGAGGAGCTTCTCCACATACTTCCCGATGATGTCGGCCTCGAGGTTGACCGGGTCCCCGGGCCGCAGGAACTGCAGTGTCGTTTGGCTGAGCGTGTGCGGAATGAGATAGACCGAGAATGTGTCCTTCTCGCAAACGCCGAGCGTGAGGGAAACACCGTCCACACAGATGGACCCTTTTTCGACCAGATAGCGGGCAACCCCCGGGTCGGCCCGAAACCTCAATTCAACATTCTGCCTCTCCTGTTTCTTCGCGAGCATCCGGCCGATCCCATCCACATGGCCCGTGACCAGGTGTCCCCCAAGACGGTCGGAGAGACGCAGGGCCCTCTCCACATTGACCGGGCGACCCGGTGCGTACGAGCCGAGCGTGGTCCGCTCGAGCGTTTCCTGGGAGACCTCCACTTGAACCGTTCCGCTGGAGAAGCCGATGGCTGTCAGGCAGGCCCCCTGGACGCAGAAGCTGTCCCCGATCTTCGAATCGGTGAGATCGAGGGGCACTGCGAGCGAGATTTCGAGAAGCCCGCCCTTTCGCTGCGTAGCTCGGATTTCAGCGATACATTCCACGAGACCGGTAAACATCTTAAGCCTCTCAGGCCCTGTTGCCCATCTAGCGGGTCTGTCCCGACGCACGGATTCCCGGGCCGGAGCAGTAGGCCTCCAGCATGAGATCCCGGTCGGATCGCCTCCATCGCAAATCCCGAACCGGGAGGCCCTTTTTCGGGTTAGGGAAACCGATCCCATCAAAAAAACTGGGGGCTTTCTTGCCACCGAGCAGGAGGGGCGCCACGAAGAGAAGAAGCTTGTCCACCTCGCCGGCCTGCAAGGCCGTGGTATAGAGGCCCGAGCCTCCTTCCAGGAGCACGTGCTGCATCCCTCTCTTGCCCAGGAGGCGGAGGAGCCGGCCCAGGGGCACCCTTCCCGACCGATCCGGCCGGAACACTTCCACCCGGATCCCCTTCCTCTGCAACCGGCGGATTTTCGTCTTTGGCGCCCTGTCCGTGGTGGCCAGCAGGGTCTCTGCCTCCGGCTCGAGAACACGGGCGGTCATCGGGATCCGCAGCCGGGAATCCATCACCACCCTGCACGGGTTTGCCGCGCCCCGGATTCCGCGGACCGTGAGTTGGGGATCGTCCTGGAGGACGGTCTCAACGCCCACGAGGATGGCATCCACAATGCTTCTCAGCTTGTGGGCCTTCTGTCGTGAAGCGGGACAGGAGATCCACTGGGACTGCCCGCTGGAGGAAGCAATCTTTCCATCCAGGGTCAGGGCGGCCTTCAGGGTGACAAAGGGCTTGTTCGTTTCCACGTGTTTGAAAAACGTCTCGTTGAGCCTGCGGCACTTCTCTTCCAGGACACCGCACGTGACCTGCACGCCCTTCCGCCGGAGGGCAGCGATGCTCCTTCCGTTGACGAGGGGATTGGTATCCTTCGTCCCGATGACCACGCGACGGATCTTCTTCGCGAGAATCAGGTCGACACAGGGTGGCGTCCTTCCGTGGTGTGCACAAGGCTCGAGGTTTACGTAGAGGGTTGCGCCCGCCAGGCCTTCCTTCGCACGCTCGATGGCGACGATCTCTGCGTGGGGGGTGCCGGGCCTCCTGTGATAGCCTGTGCTGAAGGCCTTGCCACCCCTGACGAGGACCGCACCGACCATGGGATTGGGCTTCGTATGCCCCCTGCCACGGACGGCCAACCTGCAGGCCAGGTCCATAAAGGCTTCGTCCTTTTCGGCCAGGGCCTCCTTATTCATTGTCTTGCGAATCCCGCTTGAGTATCTTGCCGACCTCTTTCATGAAGTCGGTGACATCCTTGAATTGCCGATAAACGGAGGCGAAGCGGACATAGGCGACTTCATCGATTTCGTGAAGTTCGCTCACCACTCTCTCGCCGACTCCGGAGCTCTCGATCTCCTTCTCCCCTTTGTCCTGGAATCCCTGTTCGATTCTGTCCACCGCCCGTTCGATCGTGTTGATGCTTATCGGGCGTTTCTCACACGCCTTCTTGATGCCCGTGAAGATCTTCGAACGGTCGAAAGGTTCCCTTCGTCCGTCTTTCTTGATCACAAGGGGAAGGATCTCCTCGATGCGCTCGTAGGTGGTGAATCGCTTTCCACAGCCCAGGCACTCCCTCCGCCTGCGGATCACGTTGTGATCCTTGCTCAGCCGGGAATCGATCACCTTGTTCTGAAGATCGGAGCAGAAAGGGCACTTCACAGGTCGTCCTCCATTTCGATCCGACGCAAATCCATCCCGGCCTCATTCAACATCGTCTCCGACAGAGAGTCCGGGTAGCCTTCCAGGTAGAAGATTTGCCTGATTCCGGCATTGATGAGCATCTTGCTGCAGATCACGCACGGGAAATTCGTGCAGAAGAGAACGGAACCCTGGATGCTCACACCGTGGTAAGCGGCTTGCAGGATGGCGTTCTGCTCGGCATGAAGCCCTCGGCAAAGCTCGTGCCTCTGCCCGGACGGGATTTGTTCCTCGTCCCGCAGGCAGCCGACATCCGCGCAGTGAGAAATGCCGGAAGGGGCCCCGTTGTACCCCGTGGCGAGGATCTTCTTCTCTTTGACGAGCACCGCCCCGACGTGTCTCCGAATACAAGTAGACCGCGTGGAGGCAAGTTGCGCCATCTTGAGAAAATAGACCTCCCAATCAGGCCGTTTCCGGTTCAATGCGTGAGACACGGCGTTCTCTCTTCTTCTTCCGATTATTTCTCCACATCCCGGATCTTGTCGAGCCGCCTCTGATGTCTTCCCCCTTCAAACTCGGTACCCAGCCACACCTTCAGGATTTCCTCCGCTTCCGGCCTGCCCAGCTTCCAGCCCGGCAATACCAGGACATTCGCATCGTTGTGCTTCCGTGACATCTCCGCGGTCTTTGCGTCGGACACGAGCGCCGCCCGGATGCCCGGGAACTTGTTGGCCACGATGCTCATGCCTATGCCTGAGCCGCAGACGAGTACGCCTCGGTCTGCCTTGCCCGCTACGATGGAGGCAATGGCCGGCTTTGCATAGTCGGGATAATCCACGGAGGCATCGGAGTCCGTACCGAAATCCTGGATCGAGATTCCGATTTCGTTCAGGATCTCTTTTGCAATTTCCTTCAGACGGAACCCTGCATGGTCAGAGGCCAAGGCGACAACCGGCCGTTTCATGTCCCCCATCTCCTCAGAAAAACGTTTTGAGAGGCAGCTCACGGAGCATTTTGAAGCCTGGCCACGACGTAGTCGATGGCCTGCTGTACCGTCTGGATCTTCTCGGCCTCCTCGTCGGAGATCTCCGTGTCGAACTCCTCCTCCAGGGTCATGATCATTTCGACGATGTCCAGCGAGTCCGCCCCCAGATCTCCCAGGAAAGAGGCCTTTCCCTTGATCTCCTCTTCGGGCTTTCCCAGCTGTTCGGCGATGATCTTCTTGACCTTCTGAGATACTTCTTCCATGGGTGCGCTCATGGTCTTCAGCTCCTTTCTGCCCCGATTATTTCTCGGTCTTACCCACGCTTACACGTAGAGACCGCCGTTCACATGGAGTACTTGTCCTGTGATGTAGCTCGCCTGCGGTGAGACGAGAAACGTCACGGCGTCCGCCACCTCTTCGGCGGAGCCCAACCTTGCCATCGGAATCTGTCCCCGGATCAACTCTCGGACCTCTTCCTCCAACGAGGAAGCCATCGCGGTTTCGATGAACCCGGGGGCAACGGAATTCACGGTGATGCCTCGCCTCGCATACTCCCTGGCCGCGGTCTTGGTCAAACCCACGATCCCGGCCTTTGCGGCCGCATAATTCGCCTGCCCCACATTGCCCGTAAACCCGACGACGGATGTGATATTGACGATCCGCCCGTACCGCTTCCGGGACATGGCCGGGATCACCTGCCGCATGCAGAAAAAGGTGCCCGACAGATTCGTCTCGAGCACCTCCCGCCATTCTTCGTCCCCTGTCCGGACCAGGAGCTTGTCGTTCCGCAGGCCCGCGTTGTTCACCAGAATGTCGACCCGGGAGGTCTCGCCCAGGATTTCCTTCACAGCCCGGGCAACGTCCTTGCTGTCACGTATGTCCATCCGGACCGCAGAGGCCTCGCCGTCACGGTCCCTGATTTCCCGTGCAACCGCCTCGAGGGCTTCCATGTTTCTGGAACAAAGATAGACTCTCGCTCCCTGCGCACTCAGAGCCATGGCGATCGCCTTGCCGATGCCCCTACTCGCCCCGGTTACCAACGCGATTTGGTCTTCCAGGTTCATGGGAGGGTCCCTGGCCTCCATCCGCTGCTTCCATCCCTTCCGGCCGTTTCGGTGGTCACGCCAGGACCCTCACCCCATCCGGGGTCTCGGCCACTTGGCAACGGATCGCCGAATCGATCCTTCTGCAGAGCCCCTTCAGCACCTTTCCGGGCCCCAATTCGATGAATCGGGTCACTCCGAAAGGTCCGGAACACAGCGACACTGACGATGAACAGAATGGGCTGTGTGTGAAGAGTCGGGAACCCTGGCCAGGAAAAAGCAAGGCAGTCTTCATGCCCCTGATCGGCTCCTTCCCAATGCTCGGTTCGGGCCTTTCATTCCACTTCGATGATTCCGGATTTCTTGTAATATCCGCAGTGGGGGCAGATGTGATGGGGAAGCCTTGGCTCGTTGCACTGAGGACAGGGTACGACGGTCGGGGCCGTGAGCCCATCGTGCGATCGCCTCTTGTCTCTTCGGGACTTTGAAGTCTTCTTCTTTGGAACTGCCATAGAAATTCCTTTTTGTTATAGTAAGTTATCTCTCTTTTAGCACAAAGTCCTTTAAACAATCAAATGGTGATTCTTGCGAACCCTCCGGACAAGGAGGTGCCCACTGGGCTGTGCCTCGACAGAGAAGCCCTTCAGACCTTCCCATCGGCCGTCCTCGCCTCGAATATCGAAGCGCAGACCCTCCTCCGGAATGTCAGAACGCTGTAACTTCACGGCCTTCAAGACCCTATACATACTAATAGAATCCTCACCTATTATCTATTTGTCCTTCCTCATGTCAAGCCGTCCCCGTGGTTGACACTCCCAGGGGGGTCCGTGATACTCGATGTTCTCGACACGATCCACCCGCTTGGAGGGGCGCAGAAGATGCTGAGAAGGGCCGCTTTTGCAGGCGATTGGTACCCGGGAGACCCGGGACGGCTTCTGGAAGCACTCGAGTCGTACGTCGGGGGATCTACTGGGGAAGACGAGGCTGTCGGTCTTGTTGCCCCCCATGCGGGCTACATGTACTCAGGTGGCGTGGCCGGGGCCGTTTATGGCCGGGTGCGAATCCCTGACACGGTTGTGGTGCTCTGTGTCAACCACCGGGGCGTTGGGGCTCGGGCTGCCGTTCTGGGCTCCGGAAAGTGGGAAACCCCGCTTGGGCTCGTACCCATCCAGGAGGAGCTTGCAGAAGCCTTCAAGAAGAAGGTGGACTTCCTGGAGGAGGATTCCGCGGCCCATGTGCGAGAACACTCCCTGGAAATGCAGGTGCCCTTCCTTCAATACCGTAACAGGGGCGTACGAATCGTCCCCATCTGCCTGCAGCGGCTCGACTACACCGAGTGTGCCGCCCTGGGAGAAGGCCTGGCCCAGGCCATACGGGATTTTTCGACACCCGTCCTCCTTGTGGCGAGTACGGACATGACCCATTTCGAAGCGCAGGAAGAGGCGAAGAAGAAGGATATGCTTGCCATCCAGAGGGTCCTCGAAGTCGACCCGAGGGGACTCTACGAGGTCGTGACGAGGGAAAGGATCTCGATGTGTGGATTTATTCCGACCACGGCGGTTCTCTGCGCCTGCAAGTCCCTGGGAGTCGCAAAGGGCACGCTTGTGCGCTACGCCACCTCAGGGGATGTGAGCGGGGAGTATTCGAACGTGGTCGGTTATGCGGGCATTTGCCTTGCCTGAAAAGCTAGGCCTCATCCATTGCTTGAAATTATTTGAGCAACTCCTTATAATCCAGTAGCTAGACTTGATGAGGGAGATCTAGAGCAAGCACCGAAGACCCGGATGGGGGATCGTCCAACGGCAGGACTCCAGACTCTGGCTCTGGCTATTAAGGTTCGAATCCTTATCCCCCAGCCAAGAAAAGCATCACTGTAGTCATATTGCAGGTTCGGTCCCATCGTCCAGCGGCCTAGGATTCTGGCCTCTCACGCCAGCGACACGGGTTCGAGTCCCGTTGGGACCGCCAAAAAAATCGAGGGGTTAGGCGATCGGGCCTAGCCCCTTGCCATTTGGTGCTAACGCTCGCCAATCAAGAAAGCGACCCGCCCCAGTGATTCTCTATTTGATAATTATTGTCACCCATGGCGACTCATTTTGAGAATATTCTAGATTCCATCTCTCCTCCTCTAATTTCGAACATCCATAATTAGCTATTTAAATCATGTAGTTATGGTTTCCTGCGCCCTTTTAATCTCTTGGGCATCGATCTTGCCTACTAGGGGGACCAAGCGATTGTTGCGTTCGATCCTGAGGGATGATCACAGAATTCTTCATTGAAGGAAGTGGCGGAGGGAGAAATGAACAGGCACCTCGTGTTTCTCATAGGCTGGATGACTGCAACGGCCTTGGGCCTTTGCTTATTCCTGTCCGAACCGTATGCGCGGGAGGAGGAGCCCGTTGTCATTTCGGGCAGGCTCACCGGTTACGATGCGCGTTCCGTCGATGTGGATGGGGAGAAGGTCGAGCTTTGTGAGAATGCTCGGGTACTCGACCCCGCGGAAATGGACATCCTGACGAACGGCCTCGTGGCGACGGAACGGGTGAAGGTCATCATCATAAACGGCTGCGCCATGGAAGTTAAGGCGATGGAGATAAGAAGATGACCATGAAAAACCTGCTGGGAATCGTGCTGTCTGTAATCGTATTGATCTTCATGGCAAGCGATGTCCAGGCGGAACCGACCATGACCGATTTCACGGCCTATCCGCCTTTTATGACGGTCGCTCCAAAGCCGAACGTGCTCCTACTCATGGACAATTCCGGAACCATGCTCAGTTACGCGTACGATTTCAACGATGCCGGCGTGAGCAGGGGTTTCGATCCGGCCCG
>JAQYVQ010000338.1 GCA_030145435.1 Syntrophobacteria bacterium
GGAGAGTGGCCGGGGCTGGCGCACCACATGAGGAAGGATTCCAAGATAAAGGCCTTCTCGTGGCTTTCGACCAAGGCGAGCCGCGAGTACTTCTCCGAGGGGAATGCAGGGTTCTCGGACCGGGAAGACTGTATGGTCCTGTTTCCCTACTGGATCGTCGACCGGCAGGTCCTCAAAGACATATGCAGGCAGGAAGAACCCCTGAGCGAAATCATCCTCTTCGAACCGCCCCCTTCTTTCTCGCCGGCGGGAGACGGGACCCCCCCGTTGGCCCTGGTGCCCGGGACCGCCGCGCGCGCCCTGATCCAGGCATGGGAGGAAAGGGGCCCCATCGACGAGGGAATCCACCGCTTCCAGAAGACGGTCGTCGTACGCAAGGAACAACTGCCCGAAGAGGCCCTGGTCAGGGTCGAGAAAGAATCCGAGCTTCCCGGGGCCGAGCGCCGGATCTTCCATCGGCTCATCAAGCCGACCGAAAGCTTCCTGTCCCAGAGGTTCGAGCGAAAGGTCTCGCTGGCGATGACTCGCCGACTGCTGTACACCCGGGTCACGCCCAACCAGATCAGCATCGCGTCGATCCTTCTCGGCCTCTCGAGCACCTTCCTCTTCCTGGGGGAGTCTCGGATGCTTCACGGGCTGGGGGGGGTCCTTCTTCTGCTTTCGAGCATCGTGGACGGATGCGACGGCGAGTTGGCCCGCCTCCGGTTTCAGGAATCCCGGTGGGGCTCCTGGTTGGATTTCCTCGGAGACAACGTTGTCCACATGTCCGTCTTCTTCTGTGTCGGCCTTGGCCTGTACCTGCAAGGGGAAGGGCCCGTGTACGCCCTGTTGGGATGTCTGGCGGCGCTGGGAAACCTGGGAGCCGCCTCGGCCGTGTTCCTCCGCGTCTTTATGAAGAGCGGGGATCGCGTGATCACCTTTGCCACCCCGGTCCGGGTGGAGGAGATGGACCGCGCACAGGGAGGGTTACGCCGACGGATCGAGTTCACGGACAAGCTCAGCAACCGGGATTTCTTCTACTTGATACTGGTCTGCGCAGCGATCGGCCAGCTGTGGATATTCATGTGGGTCGCTTCGATCGGGGTCCTGTTCTACTTCTTCAACCTCATCTACCTCTACTATCGAATGCGCACTCTCCCGAACACTTCGTAACCCGCACAATATGCGGGCTGGGCTATTCGTTCAGCTTCTCGCGGAGCCTCCGCTTCAGTTCTTCGTAGGACTCCTCCCGCAAGATCTTCTGTGTCTGGCTTCGAAGGTCCAGCCGCAGGCTGACGCCATCGAGCAGGATATCCTCGATCAGCCACGTGCCGTCGAGCAACTCGAGGCAGTAGCCGACCTCCACCTCTCCCTCCTCGGGGTGGACGACCAGGGTAGAGACCTCGGCCTTTCCGTTCTCCCGGATGATCTCCTCCACCTCCACCTCGGTATCTTTGAAGAACTTGGCGGACTTCGGATAAGCTATCTTCTCCAGAACCTCTTTAAAGAGGCTCACGAAGTTCTTCCGCTCCTCACCCGACAGTTCGTCCCAGGTCTTTTGAAGACAAGCCCGGCTCAGGCCCACGACATCAAAGGTCCCGGATATCCGCTTCACGGCCTCGGCTTCGGCCTTCGGGTCCTTCGTTTCCGAAAGAACGCTTACAGCGCTGAGCAGGGACTGTACGGTCGCTGCAGGATCGGAGGGCTCCTTGTCCGCGACCCCACAGAGGCCCCACAGCGCTAACACGCACAAACACAGAACAGGCCGGGCTCTTGCTCCCATCGATTCGTGTCCTCGCAAGGTGGATTCTTTGCCAAGAAGCGCCTCAAGAGATGGCGCGACTATGATCGATTTCCTTTGTCTCATCTTAGAGCTTTTCCTTGTCAACATTCAACCGGTCCCCTTCTCCTTGACTCTCACCAGGGTTTGTCCTAGCTTTTCTGACGAACCAAACCATTCGATCGGAGACAGTCCATGACTTCGAAGATGTTGTACATCGTCCGGTCCCTCTTGTTCCCGTGTCTCTGGGTCATCGCGCTCGTCGCCCTCCTCCTCCCCCTGCCGGCCATCGCCCTGCCGGGCGAAGAGGAGACCCCGCCGCAAAAGATACATCAACTCTCGCTGGCGGACATCATCAAGATCGGGTTGGAGGTGAGCCCGAAGCTCTGGGAGCAGCGGTCTGTCATCGACCAGGCGGAGGCCCAGCTCGGACAGGCGAAGGCGGGTAGGCTGCCCCGTATGGACTATCTCCAGATCGCAGGCCTGATTCCCGAAGCAAAGGGCAACGCGACCTATTCGCCCAGCAATCGGTCGGATCTGCTCACGGGCCTGGCGCCCTTCACCCGGCTGGAGATCAAGATCAACCAGCCCCTGTACACCTTCGGCAAGCTCAAGGCTCACATCGATGCCGCCGAAAAGGGCCTGGAGGCCAAGGAGGCGTCTTTGGCGCGTTTCGAAGGGGAAGTGATCACGACCTTGAAGGAACTCTACTACATGATCCTCCTGAACGAGGATCTCTACCGGCTGGTTTCGAGTACGGAGGAAGGGCTGGGCAAGGCGGTCGAGAAGGCGGAAGAGCTCCTGGAGGAAGACGAGGGGAAGCTGACCCAACACGACATCCTGAAGCTCAAGTACGGATACAACCGGGCCGGGGGGAAGCGCCTGGAGATCCAGAAGGGCAAACGGATGGTCCACAGCGCTCTCCGAAGTCTCCTGTACTTCGAGGAAGGGGAGGACTTCCAACTGACCGAGAAGAGACTGGAGCCGGTGAAGGTCACACTCGACGGCCTCGGGACCTACAAGAAGATCGCGGCGAGCAGGCGTCCCGAGTGGAAGCAACTCGAGGCGGGCATAGCCGCCAAAGAGGCGGAATTACTGGCGGAGAAAAAACAGTACTACCCGGACATCTTCGCCTTGGGCCTCCTCCAGTACGCCACGGCTCCCAATCGGGACAGACAGGAGAACCCCTTCGTCCTGGAGGAATTCAACTTTTTTTGGGGCGGTGCCTATCTCGGGTGGCACATGGCCCTGGACTTCGGCATGCCCAAGAAGGTCGCCGAGAAAAGGGCGCAACTCCTCGCCTTGCAGCACCGGCAAAGGGAGGCGACCACCGGCATGCTACTCGAGGTGGAAAAGGCCTACCGGGAGGTCGTCGAGAAGCAGGAGAGTCTCAAATTCGCGCGGAAAGCGAGGAAGAACGGCCGGGCGCTTTCCGCTCTGAGCGCCGCCAATTTCTACATGGGCCTCGGGGAGGCGAAGGAGGTCTTCGAAGCCTTCCAGATGTACACGGAAGGGGCAGCCGAGTACTACATGGCCATCAAGGACTTCAACATGGCGGTGGCCGAACTGGCCCGCGTGACCGGCACGAAGTCCATCGAGTCGACAGGGCCCAACGCACAAGGACCGGGCGGATGAGGATCCAGGGTTCAGGGGTCAGGCTGTTTCGGTTGGCCCATGC
The DNA here is from genome assembly GCA_030145435.1 of Syntrophobacteria bacterium. Lineage (GTDB taxonomy): Bacteria > Desulfobacterota > DSWW01 > DSWW01 > DSWW01 > S015-6. The sequence continues at coordinate 3,438 of JAQYVQ010000338.1, forward strand.
ACCAGATCCTGTGACGCACCCCCTCCGGAAGGATCAACAGGAGGGAGGGCAAGACCACCAGGGAGGCCAGCAAACAGGAGGCCATCGCCAGCGTGAGCAGGGTCCCAACGCTATGAATCCCCTGGTGTCGTGCAATCATCAGGGAGCCGAATCCCGCCATGGTGGTCAGGGTAGAAATCGTGATGGCCCGGCCCGTGCTGCTCCCGGCGATTTCGTCATCCGAGGATCGTGATCCCAGGAAGTGGCGAATCACATGAATGCCGTTGTCCACGCCGATGCCGACGAGCAGGGGTATGATCACGAGATTCGCCGGGTTGAACGCCATCTTCAGTACTTTCATCCCGAGCAGCGTCCAGAGCCCCCCGAACAGCAAGGGGAGAAGCGTCAGAAGAACGAGAACGGGGTGGCGGAAATCCACGAAGAGGATCAGGATGATGGCACACACGGCGTAGAGGCCCCCCTGGATGTAGGCATCCAAGAGTGATTTCGTCGCGTCGTAGTTCTGCACCGCCGTCCCGGTCACCTCCGGGTTCACCGACGCGAGCTGCTCCACGAAGCGGCGCTGGGGCCCGAGTTCCCAGATGTCCTCTTTCGGATAGATCTGCAAGACGAGTCTGCCGGATGTTCCGATGAACCTCTTCTTCAACAGCTCCGGAAGCCCCTCCACGGTGATCGGAACCGGATCCAGAGAAGCCATGATCAGCTCGATCTTGCGGCGAAAGTCGATGAAAAGCCTCTCCTGATACTTGCCCAGGGCGAAGTCTTTTCCCTGCGTTTCGTCCGCCTCGAGTAGGCGAAGCACCCGTTCCGTCCTCAGACTGGCACCGGACACCGTGTCGGGAGGAGGCAACGTACCCGTCTTCGTCAACACCCGGCCGCCCGACTCTTCCTTCTCTTCCTCACGGAGCTTGAAGCGAATCTTTGCGATCCATCGCCCCACCTGCTTGAGGGATGGGGTGGAGGGCCGTTCCGTCTCGAGTTCGACCTCTTCGAACAGGGGCGCAAGCTCGAGGATCCGGTCCATCCTCTCCTCAGGATCGGTTGGCACGTAGTCGGCAAGGCTCTCCACCTTGTTCACGAGCGAAAGTTCTTCATACTGCCCTGCCCTTTCCCGGGCCTCCTCCAGGGAATCCACGAGGACCGCGGCGAATATGCTGGCGTCGCCCTGGGCCTCCAGGAGCTTCAGCTCCCACTCCACCGCCTCCGTCCCCTTGGGCTGCAGGTGGAGGAGGTTGTAATCGAACCGGACCTTTGCCCAGGGGAGGACGGCGACAACGGCCATACAACCGGCAACCGGCACGACCCATCCCGGATGGCGAGCAGGCCAGCCCAGAACCCTCTCGAGCCTTGGGCGCCCTGCCTTTTTCCGCCCTTCCGTCTTCAGATGTCCCCTTCTCTTCCTGTCGAGCCACAAAAGGAGAACGGGGAGGAAAAACAGCTCCGCCACGAAGCAACATAGGATACCCGAGCCCGCGATCCACCCAAACTCTTTGATCCCCCGGAAAGACGAAAACCCGAGAGCAAAGAAGGCGGCCGCCGTGGTGATCGCACCGCTGAAAATGGCCCGTCCCACACGATGCAGGGCCGTCCCAAGGGCTGTGGAGGGGTCCTGGCCGCTGTTCCGTTCCTTTTCGTAGCGAGCCACCAGATGAATGCCGAAGTCGATTCCCAGCCCGACGAGGATGCTCCCGAAGGCCATGGAGAGGATCGTGAGGTGCCCCACCGTCAAGCTGAGCCAGCCGAGGGCCCACACGATGCCCAGGAGCAGGGCCAGCACTGCCGCAAGAGGTCGCCGGGCCTCGCCGAACCCGATGACGAACAGAACGGTCACGAGCAGAAGGGCCAAACCCATCGCACGGGTCATGTCCTCGAAGCTGCTCGCCATCTCATCGGAGTTCAGCGCCGGTGTCCCGGTAATCGCGACGTTCACATCCGGAACCCGTGCGGACACCTCACCGATGTGCTCGCGGATCCGCTCGATGGCGGCCCCCTCCATGTTGAAGCTGCCCTCCAGATCCTTCAGGTAGGCCATCATGAAGAGCCAGCCCCGCTCTTCATCGATGAGATAGCCGTCTTCGCTCATCCCTCCCGGGTCCTGCATGAACACCCCCCAGGGGGATCGGTAGCGGGGTGGATCGGTCAGCCATGTGTACAGGCTGTCCATCAGGGAGCTCATGAGGCGAAGATCCTCAGGATCCACCCTCGCCTTTTCCTCCTCCCTCCCCTTCCCATCCTCCTCGGAGAACAGGCCTGATATCGCTGTCCGCACCAGGGCACGACTGATTTGCTCGTTGATCGTTCGTAAGAGGGTCAGCAATCCCGGAGAGGAGGCGAGTCGCTGGAGGAGGTCTTGATGTTTTTCGATCTTGGTGTGCAAGTCTTCGATCTCTTGCGGATCCAGGAACAGAAGGGCCTGTCTCCGGAAGGTCTCCATGGGGATGCGGTAGAAGACTTCCTGGATCGTATCGCGATCCGCCTCCATCCGCTTTCCCAGATCAGAAGCGAAGCGCTTTGCCTGTTCCAGGTCCTTTGACCGAAGGACCAGGATCACGTAGTCGTCCTTGAATTCCTTCCGGTATTCGCCGTACAGCATTGCCGAGGGGCTCTTCTGAGAGATCAGAACGTTTCTCTCGGTCCAGAACTCCAGATGGCCCCGAGTGTAGGCGAAGCTCAGGGCCGCCAGGCACAGGGCCGCCGCGACAATCGCGTAGGGATGGTTTCGAATGAGCCGATGCAGGCGGTCAGCGACCCAAGCCCAGTTGATTCGCATGTCTTCCCTTCGTTAATGCGAGGACTGTTCGGTCTGCGGGCCTGCACCGTGCGGCTCGTCCGGCACACAGAAGGTTCCGATCATGCCGAAAACGATCAGCACCGACAGGATGAACAAGGACAGGTAGAGAAAGCAGGAGCGCAAGGGGCGCCTGACGCGGGTGCCCTCCTCCCACTCCGGTAGTTCCGTGAAACCTCCACACCAAGGACATGTCTCGATTTTCCAGCGGATGATCCTCCCGCAGTCCGCACATCGCTTGGTCTGCCCCGGGGTCTCGATGCTCGGCAGCGCGAGGAGGGCCCCGGGAGCCACAACGGCTGCGAGGATCCCGGATAAGTACCAGGCCGTCTTTTCGGGAAAGGCCAGGAGCAGGATCAAGAACCCGAAGAGGGCCGGGAAAAAAGTCATCAAATACCAGCCGACCGTGTCCCGGCCCTTCCGGCGGGCCACACC
>JAQYVQ010000351.1 GCA_030145435.1 Syntrophobacteria bacterium
AGGTGGGAGAATTCGGTAAGGTGGCCTGCGAGCGAGGCCTGAAACGGTAAGCCGGCGTATGGGTGTGGTCAGCGCACCGGCGGCGCGTACAGAATGCCCCCGTCCTTCCATGGGGCGTTCAGCCCGCGTTTGATCTTCAGGGAGGAGTGGATCCCCAGGTTGCGGTCAAAGGATTCACCGTAGTTCCCAACGAGCTTGATGATGCGGTAGGACCAGTCCTTGTCGAGGCCGAGCCCCTTGCCGGCTCCATCCTCCAGGCCCAGGAGTCTGCGGACGAGCGGGTCCCTGGCCGTTTGCTTTACATTATCGACATTGAGGGAGGTGATGCCCATCTCTTCCGCGTTGATCATCACGAACAGGGACCACCTGACGATATCGAACCAGTTGTCATCCCCCTCGCGCACATAAGGACCGAGGGGTTCCTTAGAGATGACTTCGGGCAGGACTTTCGAGTCCTCCGGGTTTTTCAGCTTCGAGCGTAGAGCATACAGCTGTGCCTGGTCACTGGTGAGCACGTCGCATTGCCCCTGTTCGTAGGCGTCGACGGACGCCTTGGGGGTCTTCGAGGTCACGGCCCGGCATTCCATCCTGTGCATCATGAAGTAGTCTCGCAGGTTCATCTCGCTGGTCGTTCCCTGCTGAACGCAGACTTTGGCCCCGTTGAGTTCCAGGGCGCTCCGGACGCCGAGCTTCTTCTTTACCATAAAGCCCTGTCCATCGTAGTAGTTGACGCCCGCGAAGTGGAGCCCCATGGAGGTATCGCGATCCAGGGTCCAGGTGGCATTGGAGGCAAGCACATCGATCTTGCCCGACTGCAAGGCCTCGAAACGACTCTCGGCCGTCAGGGGAGTGTACCGGACCTTGTCCGCATCACCGAGCACGGCCGCCGCAACCGCACGACACGTGTCTGCATCCAGCCCGGTCCAGTCGCCCTTGTCATCCGGCATCGCAAACCCGGGGAGTCCCGTGCTGACCCCGCACCGTATGTACCCCTTCTCTTTGACATCTTCCAGCGTGGATGCTCCAACAGATCCGACGAGGATCGAACTGACGAGGATGGCCCCGGTGATCAGGCGGAAGAAACCTTTCATTCGCGTATCATCCTTTCGTTTACCAGCGAAACAGAACCCACTCGGGAACCTGCATATCCAGATTCTCCATGTTGCGCCTGTATTCCAATTCTCCCGTGCCGCGCTTATCGACCATATAGTAGGGGGAGCCCGCGTCCGGGACGGTCTTGATCATGTACAGGTTCTGCTGGATCCTGTACTCCGTCTCCGTGCGGTTGTGATACTTTTTTGTAGTCTCCTCCGGTTTCACATAGTGCAGATGAACCTCCAGCGCCTCTGTCTTCTCTTCCTGAGCGGATATCAGAGAGATCCCGGTGAATACCATCAGAAAAACGACGATGCCCGCCAGCCTACTCGTCATATTGAAAGACCCTTTTGAAAGACCCTTCAGGATACCTCTGGTGAAACCAAGGAAATGACTCAGCAGTACGGGCGTATTCTAATCGAGGAGGGGATAAAAAGCCAGGTGGGGTTAGAGTGAAAGTGTGACAAGGTGCTCCCCCTCATCCTGACCTTCTCCCCCAAGGGGGAGAAGGAAAGCCACGATGCGAAGGGATTCCCGCCGGAGCCTGCCCCCGCAGTCTTTAGGCGGGGGCGGGGATGACGGCCTTCGCGAGGGGATGACCTTCGCGGGAATGACGGTCGTCTGTCAGTCGTACATCTTCAATAGCTCACGGGCGATGATCGTCCTTTGGATTTCGCTCGTCCCTCCACCCAGGGTGTTGGCGATGCAATCCCGAACGTCCCGCTCGATCGGATACTCTTTCATGTACCCGTACCCGCCGTGTATCTGGAAGGCGTCCAGGGCATCCTGGCGACTCACCTCTCCGAAGAACAGCTTGGCCACCGAGGCCTCCATAATGGCAGGCATTCCCTGGGATTTCATCCAGGCCACCTTGTAGAAGATCGTCTTGTAGAGTTCCAGGTGCATCTTCATGTTGGCCAGCTTGTGCTGGATCTCCTGGAATGAGGCGATGGGTTGGCCGAATTGGACACGGTTCTTGGCGTACCGGACTGCCTCCTCCAGCCGAGCCTCGGAAACCCCGACCAGGGCGGGGAGCATGGTGGCCCGCTCCCATACGAGCGTGTTCATACCGACGCGAAATCCCTTGCCCACTTCTCCGAGCACGTTTTCCTCCGGCACGACGCAGTCCTCGAAGATCAGTTCGCCCGTCGGGGAGGCGCGCATACCCATCTTCTCCAGCTTTCTGCCCTTTTGGAAACCCTCGAAGGTACTCTCTACGATAAAGGCGGTGATCCCCTTGTGTCCCAGGGATTTGTCCACCGTGGCCAACACGACGAAAACGTCCCCTATCGGCCCGTTGGTGATGAAGGTCTTGGACCCGTTCAGGATCCAGCAATCCCCCTTCTTGTCCGCCTTGGTGGTCATGCCTGCCACGTCGCTTCCGGCGCCCGGCTCGGTCTGCGCGTACCCCCCGACCCATTCACCCGACGCGAGCTTAGGGAGGTATTTCTCCTTCTGAGCCTCCGTTCCCGCCTCTACGATCGGGATCTCGCAGATCACCATGTGGGCGCCCAGGGAGGTGACGAAACCGACGTCCCGTGACCCGTGGCCGAGCCCTTCCATGGTGATGCAGATCGTGAGCGGGTCCAGGTCGAGGCCCCCGTACTTCTGGGGGACAACCATGCCCTGGAAGCCGAACTCGGCGGCCTGTTTCCATGCGTCCCAATCGAGTTCCTCTTTTTCGTCCATCTCGGCGGAACGGGGGGCAACCACCTCCTTGCCGAATTTGTAGGCCTGCGCCCGCATCGAGGTCTGTTCTTCGGTCCAGGTGAAGTCCATGTCATTGTCCCTTCTTCGGTTGTCTCTCAGCAGGATATTTGGAGCCTTCGGCGAAGCAATCTCCCAGCACCGATTATGAGCCCGGGGATTCCCGTCTCGGAGAGCTTCGATAGATTGAGTATCTCCACCTTTCCGTCATTCCTGACAGGCAGGAATCCATTGGCTTCAGGTGCTTAGGGATCCCCGCCGGAGCCTGCCCCCGCAATCTTTAGGCGGGGGCGGGGATGACGGCTTACTCAGCCGGGGGATTGCCGCGTCGCTGTCGCTCCTCGCAATGTCCGCAATGTGTCTCCTTGCATTGGTGAACCGATTATCAAGCCTTCTCTTTGTTGAAGGCGGGTTTTCGTTTTTCCAGGAAGGCGGCAACCCCCTCCTTTGCGTCCGCGGTCTCGAAGATACCGGAAAACAACTTCAGCTCATGTGCCACCCCATCGTAGAGCCCCTTCGTGTTTGCCGCGATGACCGCCTCTTTGGAGAGTCGAAGGGCGGTTGCGGACTTCTTGAGGAGCTTCCCGACGATCGCGTCGACCGCCTCGTCGAGTTGATCGTCCGGCACGACCTGTGTCACCAGCCCGTATCGGAGAGCTTCGTCCGCGTCGATCGGGTCCCCGGTGAGTATCATCTCCATCGCCTTTCCGGTCCCCACCAGGCGGGGCAACCGTTGACTCCCCCCGGCGCCGGTCATGATCCCGAGCTTGATCTCCGGCTG
>JAQYVQ010000436.1 GCA_030145435.1 Syntrophobacteria bacterium
GAATCACCTCCAGGTTGTGCTCGATGACCAGCACGGTGTTCCCGGCATCGGTCAAGCGTCGCAGGACCAGGAGGAGCCGTTCGATATCGACGAAATGCAGCCCTGTGGTCGGCTCGTCCATGAGATAGAGGGTTCTCCCGGTCGTTGCCTTGCCGAGTTCCCTCGCCAGCTTGACCCTCTGGGCCTCACCTCCGGACAGCGTAGTGGCCGGCTGTCCCAGCTGGATGTATCCGAGGCCCACCTCCGAGAGAATTTCCAGCCGGCGCTGGAGCTGAGGGACCGCGTCGAAGAAGGCGAGGGCTTCCTGGACCGCCATGGCCAGCACGTCAGCCATGTTCTTTCCCCGGTAGCGAATCTCCAGAGTTTCCCGGTTGTACCGTCTTCCCTTGCAGAGGTCGCACGTAACGTACACGTCCGGCAAGAAATGCATTTCTACCTTTCGCAACCCATCCCCCTGGCACACTTCGCATCGCCCCCCTTTGACATTGAAGCTGAACCGGGTCGGACCGTAGCCCCTCCGGCGGGCTTCAGGGAGCTGGGCAAAGAGGTCACGGATGATGGACAAAAGGCCCGTGTAGGTCGCCGGGTTCGACCGAGGCGAGCGGCTGAGGGGCGTCTGGTCCACAGGGATCACGCGGTCGAGAAACTCCACGCCCTCCAGGCGAGGTGCCTTCCGGTGCGGGCCCGTCCGTTCGATGCGGGGTCCGCGGAGCCCGGAAAGCCGATTCGCAAGGGAGGGATACAGGGCGTCCAGCACGAGAGAGCTCTTCCCCGAACCGGACACCCCTGTTACGCAGGTGAGAAGCCCCAAAGGAATCCGTGCGGTCACCCCTTTCAGGTTGTTCTGGTTCACTCCCTTGATGACCAGAGCGCCCCGGTCCGGCTTGGCGCGTGCCTCAGGGACCGGAAGGGTCCGGGTTCCGGCCAGATACTGGCCGGTCGGGGAGCCATGAAAGCCAACGAGCTCACCCGGGGTTCCACAGAACACGATCTCACCACCGGCCACCCCGGCCCCCGGCCCCATGTCGATGACATAATCCGCCTCCAGGATGGTCTGGGCGTCGTGCTCCACGACCAGGACGGTGTTGCCCCGATCTCGGAGCCTCTTCACGAGGCCGAGGAGGCGCTGGGTGTCCCGGGGATGGAGCCCCAGGGTCGGCTCGTCGAGGATGTAGAGAACGCCCACGAGGCCTGAGCCGATGTGCGTCGCCAGCTGGATTCTCTGCGCTTCCCCTCCGGAGAGGGTGTTCCCCTCCCGGTCGAGGGTCAGGTAGTCCAGGCCGAGCTCGCAGAGGAACTCCAGCCGTTGCCGGATCTGATCGAGCACGTGTCCGACCAGCGCCTGCTGAAAAGCGGAAAACTCGAGGTCTTCGAAGAAACGCCGGAGATCCGCGATACTCAGCGAAGCGAGTTCTCCGATGCTCTTGCCGTAGAGGAGTATGGAGAGGGCCTCCGGCTTCAGCCGGGCCCCTTTGCACGCCGGGCACTCCTGAACGGTCATGTAGGCGCCTATCTCCTGGCGGATCTTCTCCGAATTCGTTTCCCGGTACCGCCTCTCCATGTTGGGGATCACGCCCTCGAAGTCCTGGAGGATCTCGCGGCTTTCGGAAGCACCCCGAAAGCGAAAGGGGATTTCTCGACCCTCAGATCCTTGAAGGAGCATCTTCTGCGCCTTGCCGGGAATCTTGCCAAAGGGAGTGTAGAGGTCAAAGCCGAGATGATCGGCCAGGCTTTCGAGCACCTGCCGGACATGGACCCCCGGTCGTTTCTGCCAGGGCAGGATGGCTCCCTCGTCCAGGGAAAGGCCCGGATCCGGGACCACGAGGTGTGCATCCACCCTGCGAAGTTTCCCGAGGCCGGAGCAGCCGGGACAGGCTCCGTGGGGGCTGTTGAACGAGAACAGGCGAGGCGTGACTTCCGGGAAGGAAGCGCCGCAGGAACCGCACACAGGGTGTTCGCTGAACGTCCACTCCTGCTCGTCCTTCGTCTCCGGGTGGATCCATGCCCTGACCATGCCCTCGGAAAGCTGGGCGGCCATTTCGATCGAATCGCTGAGGCGGCCTCGGATCCCGGGCCTTATGGTGAGCCGGTCCACCACCACCTCGGAAGAGGTGACGCGGGCCTTCTTCCTGAGCTTCGGGTCCGAGAGTTCATGGATCCGGCCATCGACGCGTATCCGTAGAAAACCCTGTCTTTCCAGGTTGTCGACCACCTTTTGCCACCCATCCTTTGGCGTCCCCAGGAGCGGAGCGAGAAGGATGAGGCGGGTTCCATCCGGAAGTTCCAGGAGCCTGTCGGCCATCTGCTCCAGGCTCTGGGCCTGTACGGGTTCTCCACAGCGATGGCAGTGCGGGATGCCGATCTTGGTGTAGAGCAGCCTGAGCAGGTCGTAGAGCTCGGTTGCTGTCCCTACGGTGGACCGGGGAGACCTGCCGGAGGAGCGCTGTTCGATGTAGATGGCAGGCGGAAGCGCGTCGATTCGATCCACCGCCGGTTTCCTGATCTGCTGGAGGTACTGCCGTGCCTCAGCGGAGAGGCACTCCACGTAGCGGCGATGCCCTTCCGCATAGAGGGTATCCTTGGCGAGCGACGATTTTCCCGAGCCGCTCGGCCCCGTGATGACCACGAACCGCTCTCGAGGGATGGAGACATTGAGTCCCTTGAGATTGTGTTCTCGTGCTCCTTGGATCTGTATTTCGCGAGGTTCCATAGGGGGTCAGGCTATGAGGCTGTCCTAAAGAAAAATCTCGATATGGGCGTTCTTGCGCAGTTCCTTCCGCCATTCCTCGAACTGGCGCTCTGCGGCCTCTTCGTAGAGCTTCTCCTGAATGCTGCTTCGTACCTTCTCGAGGGGTCGAATATCGCCGGTGGTTCTCTCTTCGACCTTGAGCAAGTGGATACCGAGGGCGGTCTGGACGGGCTCACTGACCTCTCCTTCCTCGAGATCGACGATGCCGGCCTCCATCTCGGGACTAAGGGAGCCCTTCCGGAAGAACCCGAGCCACCCTCCCTGGCCTGCCGTCGGATCGTTAGAGTATTGCCTGGCAGCCTCGGGAAAGGGCTTCCCTTCGAGGATTTCCTGCCGGACCCGGCTCGCCTCCTTCACGGTTGCGTCGACGACCTCGGGTGCGGGTGGATAGGGGAGGGGAAACAGGATGTGCCGGAGGACGACCCCTTCTTCGGCTCGAAACTCGTCGGGATGGTCCAGGTAGTACTCCTCGATCTGTTTGTCCGTGATGTTGATGCGAGAGCGGATCTCCCGCTGGATCATCTTCGCCTTGACGAGCTGGTCGCGGATCTGATCGCGGTACTCTTCATAGGAGAGGTTGTCAAGCTGCAAGGCCTCCCGCAGCTCATCTTCCGAGATATGTGCCCTGGAAAGGACCTCTTCGATGGCCCGATTGATCTCCTCGTCTGAGGCCTCGATCCCCGCCTTCACGGCAAAGCCTTCGATGAGGCTCTTGTCGACCAGGTCTTCCAGGACCCTCCTCTGGAGTGCCGTTCTGTCCCTTTCGGACATCATTTCCGGGGATTGCTGCCCCATCTGATGCTCATACAGCTCAAGGGCCTCCTGGAGTTCGCTCTGCATGATCGCTCTGTCGTTGATCGTTGCCACGACCCGATCGAGGATCTCGGCGGATGCCGGAAGGCCCACAAGGAGCAGGGCGAGGAGGATGCCGGAGGCAACCGACCATCGGCCGCTCTTCTCTCTCCACGAGTCCGTTCCTAAACAGACGGGGACCGACCGTTGGGAGTTCTTTTCTTGCCACGAATCCATGCCTTTACAAGCGGGGGCTGGGAATGCGTTGTTCCTAATCTGCTTCACGGTTTGCCTCGTTCTTGAAGGGGAGGGGTTGTGTTGGCTCTTCCTTGACCACCAGCTGTACCAATGACGCGTGCACGCGGATATCGGAATTCTGAATCAGGCGCTCCACCCACACGTCGTAGAAGACCTGTTCCTTCTCTCGGGAGAGCTTCCGGGCGATTTCCTCGCGCGCCTCTTCTTCGGGTTGCACGTGGGAGGGAATTCTCTTGACCACCTTCAACAGGTGGAAGCCGTGCTGTGTCTCCACCAGGGAGGTGACCTTTCCCGTGGGCGTCGAGAAGGCGGCCTTTTCCAGGGGAACGGGCAATTCCCCTCTCTGGTAGGTGCCGAGTCTTCCCGACTCTTCCTTCTCCGGTCCGATCGAGTGCTTCGCGGCCAGGGCTTCGAAGTCTTCCCCTTGCCGGATGTGCTGGAGGAGCCTCTGGGCCGTGGAACGACTCTTCACCACGATCTGGCTGAGCTGCACGGCCTCCGGGATGAGAAATTCATCCAGATGACTCCTGTAGTATTGGCCGACTTCCTGATCCGTCACCTTCCCTGCATCCTGGACCACCTCAGCAAAGAGCGCCTCCATGACCATATTCTCTCGCAGCGCCCCACGCCACTGGTCGTAATCCAGTGAGTGCTCTATCAAACTTTTCCGCAGCGGACTGCCCGTATATCCTGCGCAGAGTTCCTCGACGAGGGCCTCGAGGGCCTCGTCAGGCACGGTGACACCCCTTCTCGATGCCTCCTGCAAAAGAAGCCGTTCCCGAATCAGATCGCTGAGCACCTTCTTCTTTAGAACGAGCAACACATCTTGCTGTGGGGAGGAGGCCTCTGCGACCTCATTGTAGCGGGTTTTGATCTCGTCCCAAAACACCGAGAACCGAATCGGTTCTCCGTTCACCCAGGCCACGGCCTCCTCCCCTTCCTTCTGACGATCGCATCCCGCCGCCAGGGTGGTCAGGAGGAAACATGTGATTAAGACCAAAGGGACCCTGCTAGGCATTCTTTCCATCCGCCACTTTCTGCTGACCAGGCTCCTGTTCGAGCCAGTCGAGAATCTGTTGAATGCTTCTGAGCCGCTCTTCCGGATCGGGTACGGAGAACCGGATCAGCACCCGGTCGTTCGGAAAGAGGCGCAATCGGTCCGGCTCCTGTTGCGCCCACGCCAGGATTCGATCGATCGAGACGGAAGTCTGGGGATCGAACGTGAGCATCAGTCCTTCCTCGGCCAGACGAGCCTCCCGCACCCTCAGCCTCCGCAATCTTACCTTGATTCGTATCATCTTGAACAGGGTTTCCGCCTGGGGCGGAGGCGTGCCGAACCGATCCTGCATTTCGGCGCGAATGCGGTCCACTTCCTGGTCCTCACGCGCCTTGGCCAGCCGCTTGTAGAACGAAAGCCTCTGGGTGGAATCCTCGATGTAATCATCCGGCAGATGGGCGGGCAGCTCGAGATGAATTTCCGGGTCCACCTCCTCGAGGAATTCCTCGCCCCTCAGCTGCCGGATGGCCTTCTCGAGCATCTCCACATACAGATCGTAGCCGATGGCCCGGATGTGCCCGGACTGGTTTGCGCCGAGCAGGTTTCCGGCCCCCCGGATTTCCAGGTCGTGGCGCGCGATCCGGAACCCGGAGCCCAGTTCCGTGAACTCGTACAGGGCCTCGAGCCTCTTCCGGGCCTCGCCGGCGAGGCTTTGTTCGTCCGGAACGATCAGGTAGGTATACGCCTGTCGTTCGGAGCGTCCCACGCGACCGCGTAACTGGTAGAGCTGGGCGAGTCCGAGCCGATCCGCCCGGTGAACCAGCATTGTGTTCGCGTTCGGGATGTCCAGGCCGCTCTCGATGATGGTCGTGCATACAAGGGTATCGCATCGGCCCTTTACGAAATCCAGCATGACCCGTTCCAGGCCTCTCTCCGGCATCTGACCGTGGGCCACGCCGATGCGTGCCTCCGGTACGATCTCCTTGATTCTAGCTGCGAAGGTCTCGATGTCATAGACCTGGTTGTGCACGATGAAGACCTGTCCTCCTCGCTCGATTTCCCGCAGCACGGCTTCGCGTATGATGTCGTCCTCGAAGGGGACGATGAAGGTCTCTATGGCACGCCGGTCCTGTGGAGGGGTCTTGATCGAGCTCAAGTCTCTCAGCCCCAGCAGGGACATCTGGAGCGTGCGGGGGATCGGGGTGGCCGAGAGGGTCAGTACGTCCACCGCGGTCCGCATCTGTTTCAATGTCTCCTTCTGCCGGACCCCGAATCGGTGCTCCTCGTCCAGGATCAGCAGCCCAAGGTCCTGGAATTTTACATCCTTCTGGAGGAGCCGATGGGTCGCCACCACGATGTCGATTTTCCCTTCCGTCATCCCGGCCAGGATGGCCTTCTGCTGTTTGGGAGACCGAAAGCGGCTCAGCATCTCGATTTCTACCGGGTAGTCTTCGAAACGCTTCAGGAAGTTCGTGTAGTGCTGCTGCGCGAGCACGGTCGTGGGGACCAGGACCGCCACCTGCTTTCCGTCCATGACCGCCTTGTAGGCCGCCCGGATCGCTACCTCCGTCTTGCCGAAACCCACGTCCCCGCATATGAGCCGGTCCATGGGCCGCTCGCCTTCCATGTCCCGGAGGACCGCTTCGATGGCCCTTACCTGATCCTGGGTCTCCTCGTACGGAAACGATGCCTCGAACTCGTGGTAGGACGGGTCGGATTTGGAGAAGCTCAAGCCCTTTCGAACGAGCCGTGTTGCATACAGGGAGACGAGCTCTTCCGCCATGGCCAGCACCGACTCCTTCACGCTCTGCTTCATCCGGGCCCAGGACGCTCCCCCGAGCTTGTCCAGGCTGGGAGGAAGATCTTCCGTGCTCACGTACTTCTGGATACGGCTGGCTCGATCCACGGGCAGGTAGAGCTTGTCTCCGTTCGCGTACTCCATGTGCAGGTAGTCGTTCACATGCCCCCGGATGTCGAGAGTCTCCAGGCCTCGGTACAGACCGATGCCGAAGTCGATGTGCACCACGTACTCCTGCGGTTTGAGCTCGTGAGGGTCGAGGCTGTCCGAAGGATCGACGTCCCGCAGCCTGTGTTTTCGAACCTTTCGCCCGAAGATGTCCTCCTCGTGCAGGAAGACAAGGCCGCTCGCGGGCATGGCGAATCCCTGGGAGAGAGCGCCCGTCAGGAGGTAAAGGCCGGGGGCATCTCCCCAGAAGGGAAGCCGGGCGTCCGGCTGTACGAAGTCCAACTCATACTCGACGAGCAGGTGAGACATGCGCGCCTTCTCTGATTCGCTGCGGCAGACGAGGAAAACCCGCTGCCGCTCGTCGACCCATTTTCGAATCAAGTCAACGAAGGCGCTCAACCCCTTGGGAGGCCCCGCCTTATCGGCCGGTGCGGCGTAGGAAGCCAGGCCTTGCGACCAGACCCGTACGACGTTCGGTTCTCCTGTCGGGGTGTCCTCTGCGATTTCCCCTGCGTCGATCCGGGGACGGGCGATCGGCAGGTCTGAGAAGAAGAGCCGGGTTCTGTGATCGTCCCCGTCCCACAGGGTGGAGACGGACACGAAAAGATCCCCGGGTGAGGGAAGGATCGTGCCTTTGGCGATGAGCTTGTCGAGGGAGTCGACGCATTCCTGCTCGAGGGTCTCTTCCACCTTGCGGAACTTGTCCGGATCGACCAGGACCAGGGCGTGGTCGCTGTCGAAATAGTCGAACAGGCTGTCGAGCCGGTCATAGAAGAAGGGAAGGTAAAGGGGAAGATCGTAGGACGGAAGCCCGGTCTCGACCCTCTCCAGGAGCTCCAAGCGGTTTCGGGTGGAGAGGTTCAGGGCATCCGCTCTTTGCTTGACGCGTCCTCGGAGCCTTTCCATCTCGATCGCCCTGGAGATGTACAGCCCGGCCGGCGGGATGCTTGCCGAGGGGACGCTTCCTGCGGTCCTCTGGGTTTCGATGTGGAACGTCCGGATGGCATCGATCACGTCTCCGAAGAAGTCGACCCGGAAAGGATTCGCCGCCGTCAGGGGAAAGAAATCGATCAAGCTGCCCCGGACTGCGTACTCTCCCGGAGCTTCCACCACGGGCCGCCTTCTGTAGCCGACCTGATGGAGGAACCCCGCGAGGCCGTCGCGGTCCAGGGGTTGTCCATCCTGGATTCGCAGCACGTTTTCCCGTAGCACCTCTTTCGGGGGTACCCGTTCCCGCAAGGCCGCGATGGCGGTAACGACCACGGTCGAAGGTTCCGTCTCGAGGAGTGCAAGCAGGACGCCGATCCTCTCGTGCATCGAGGCGACAGAGGGTCGTGCAGGCCCGATCGGCTGCTCGAGGCCCGGAGGAAAGAGCAGGATGCGCAATCGGTTATGTTCTTTCGGGTCTCCGGAGCGAAACAGGGAGGAGAAGAAGCCGAGCTCCTCTGCGAAACGCTCGGCTTCCTTCCAGTCCGAGGCTACGCAAAGCATGGGCCGGGGGGTCCTCTGGGCGAGGAAGGAGGTCACGAGGGCCTTGGCCGAAGGGCAGGCCCCCTGAATCTGCGTTCTGCCCGGACCTGGCCTGGATGTTTCCAGGTGCGAGACAAGGGTTTGGAACGTATCTACCATCCTGTGTGAAGTCGATCCGCCAGCACTCTGGGGAGGCCGGCAGTAATGATTTTTTCGCTGCAAGCACCGACGTTGTAGGGCAAACGTATGAACTCAACCGTCTGCGCCTCCTCGCAAAAGAGGAGAAAGCCACACCGGGGATCCTTGTCCCTCGGCTGTCCCACGCTTCCCGGGTTGATGAGATAGAGCCTGTCGTCTCGAATCGAGAATGTGGGAGACGAAATCACGTCCAGCGTTTCCCCGTCGTAGGCAAAGGCGATCTGGATGTGGGTGTGCCCGAAGAACAGAACGCGGATCTCGGGCTCCGCCTCCCGCATTCGCCCGATGTTTTCCATGATGTCGTCATGGGACGCCAGGTAGTGGTCCCGGTGGAGCAGGGACCCGTGTGCCAGCCGGAGCCCTCCGTTCAGGCTCCCTTCCTCGGGGAGGCCTTCCAGAAGATCCTGGTTTACGGGCTCCAGTGCATGCCTCGTCCACAGGACAGCAGCCCTGGCGATCGGGTTGAAGTCCACCGGATCCTCCAGACCGCATGCTGCCGCATCGTGGTTGCCCATCAGGGACGAGACGCCCCGGTCTCTGAGGATCCGGACACACTCGTTCGGGTTCGCGTTGTACCCGACCAGGTCGCCGAGCGAGACGATCCGGTCGACTCCGATTCGATCGATTTCTCGGAGGACGACCTCCAGAGCCTCCAGATTCGAATGTATGTCAGAGATTATCGCGTACCGCATGCCTGCTGGTCCGAAGGTAGAATGGCACCACATCTGCCCAGCACGAACGACGCGTTGCGCCCTGTCGGGGTTCCCTCTCCGATTTGCTTGGGCTCCGTCTCTCCCTCCCCCTACAAAGTCGCCCTGCACAAATCTCCGAGGGAACCCCGACAGCACGCAACAGCGCATCACCGAACAAGGGGCAGATGCAGAGGATGCCCCTTCCTTACGGAGCCCCCTACACCCCCTGCGGTTGATGCGCGAATCTGCAGAATCTATAATGTATCTGTTAGTATCATACAAGGCAAACGGGAAGATGAAGATCGTTTACAATCCTCGTTGTTGCGAAGTCTACGCTGGCGACCCTGCGTCGGAGCCGGGGCGCATAGAGGCGATATGCGCCCCTTTGGAGGGGCGTTTCCCGTTTCTGGAGCCGGAACCGGCGACCGAGGCGGATCTGCTGCTCGTGCACTCGAACCACCATATCGAGTCGATCAAGCGGGACAGCCACCTCTATGAGATCGCGTCCCTTGCCGCGGGCGGCGCCCTGCTGGCTGCGCGAACGGCATTTTCGGGCGAGCCCTGCTTCGGGCTGATCCGTCCCCCTGGCCATCACGCCAGTCCGGCCGACTGTTGGGGGTTCTGCTTCTTCAACAACCTGGCCGTCTCGTTGAAGGCCCTGTCCGCTTCTGGAGATGTCGAACGGGCTGTGATCCTGGATTTCGACCTCCACTTCGGGGATGGGACGGAGAATATCTTCTGCGGGGACGCGAATGTTTCCTACCTTCACCCGGAAGAAGCGAGTGCCGGTGCCTTCCTGGAGCGAACCGAAAGAGGCCTAGAGGAGGCCGGGGACCGGGACATGCTTGCCATCTCGGCCGGGTTCGACCGGGGAAGGAACGACTGGGGAGATCTCCTCGGTGAGGAAGACTACAGGAGGCTGGGAGAGATCGCCAGGGACTATGCCGTCGAGCACTGCGAAGGGCGCCGGTACGCCTTGCTGGAGGGCGGCTACAACCATCAAGTTCTCGGAAGGCACGTCCTTGCTTTCTTGGAGGGATTTGAGTGAGACGCAGCGAGAAAGGACGGGCTCAATGGCCTACGTAATATACAGCGACAAGTGCAACCTGTGCGGAAAGTGTGTCGAGGAATGTCCCCTGCAGGCGATCTCGAGGGAGGGGGACGACGTCGTCATCGACCCTGAGATCTGCACGGAGTGCGGATACTGCGCGGATATTTGTCCCGAGGGTGCGATCCGCGGCCAGTGAGCCACTGGCCGCGCTCCTTCGAGATTATTTCAGAGCCTTACTGGTTTTCATCATGTCGATGGCCCAGTGGCGGTCGTAGCCCGG
>JAQYVQ010000444.1 GCA_030145435.1 Syntrophobacteria bacterium
GTCCAGAGAGAAAGGGGCGACCCCCCGATCTCGAGGACTGGGAAGGACAGGATCCGCTGGATGGGATCGGAGAGACCGAGAAGTTTCAGCGTGATGACAAGGAGGGTAATCACGGTCACATAGAGGAGCACGGAATTCAGGGACTGATAGAGTGCCTGCGCGGCGGCGTCTGCGACACCCTTCTTTCGTGCCCACTGCCGGAGCCATCCATGAAGGACGTGGTAGGCGACCATGATGCCGAGGAATGCGCCGACAACCGCCCATGTCATTCTCCAGATGGCCAGGCACAGGTCGTGGTAGCCGATGCACCAGAGGATCCCGGTCAGAAAGGTGAGGAAGATGGCGGGGAAGTAGTAGCGCGTCAACCCCCGCACGAAGACCTGATAGCCTTTGTAAGGCAGCTCGGGCAGCACCCCCAGGATCGCCTTCTTCTTCATAAGAAGCAGCAGGCTTGCCAGCACGATGGTTAGGGAGAGGACGAATCCAAGGAGGGCCAGGAAGTCCTCTGGAACCTGGAACGCCTCGGCACCCAGGAAGATGGCGAAGCTCGCCAGGATGTACAGGAGGACGATCCGGGCCACCCGGAAGATGCTACGTCCGTGTTGGGTCGAGATCGGCAAGAGCCCCCGCGTAAGGGCCTCCCGGAGAAGATTGATTAACAGGGCACCGACCGCCCAGAGCATCAAGAGGGTCCCGGTGATCTGGAACCAGGGGGCGTTGTAGGAAATGAAGGCACGAATCAGGCTGTAGGCACCGAAAAGGACGAGGGGCATGAGAGAGCTAACCACGATCCTCATCAGGGAGAGAAAGTACGGGTAGAACGCCTCCGGTATGTACGAGCGCAGCGGTTCCGCCGCCTTTTCCAGCCTCGCGAGGACCTTATGTTGCCCGAAGAGGCTGTAGAAGACCGCTACGAGGAAGGCGAGCATGATCACGGAGCCCACGAAACCGAGCAGGCGGCTCTGCTCCATCACGTGCTCGACCAGCTTCGGGATTTCCATGGGCAGGCCCATGGCCCATTCCCGCAGCCTGTCGATTGTGCCGAGATCGAACCCCAGTGGCCTTCGCCCGAGAAGGGAGCGCGCCTGTTCGCCAACTTCCGCCGCCGCTTCCCACAGCCCTTCTTCCATTTCGTCGGCAGGGAAGGATATGCCGTGCTTCTCTTCGCTTGATTCCGCGCTCTTTTTTTCAGAATCCCCTCCCAGGACGGCCGCCGCCCCTGCGGCCAGGCCTGCCTGGGCCCGCGCGTGGTCGGGCGAGGGGAAGAAGATCAGTAGAGCGGCCGCGAGGGCGAGAAAGAGGAAGCGGTCTGCCGGGGCGCGCTTTGGCGTGGACATCGCTTTTTGCTCCTTGAAAACCGAGAGGTGTGAAGGGATCCAAGATATCCCCCGCCTTTCAGCCCTGTCAATCAGAGGATTGCTGGGTCGCTACTGGGGTGACTTGGAAGAATCGCCATGTTCCGGCTGCGTCTTGCCCTCCCCCTACAAAGTCGCCCGGCGCAAATCTCCGAGGGAACCCAGGACAGCACCGAGTGGATCGAGCTTTGACAGTGAAACATGGCGACCGTTTTCTGCCGACTTAACAGCGCTCCCAGGCAATGTGCGTGGACCCGGTCACCCCGCTCCCGGGCCGGCCCTCACAACCGAACCTCCCCTTTGGTTGACGAGGAAGTATGGCTTGACGAGGGCGAAGGCGACTCCGGAGAGGAGAAAGGCAAGAGCGAAGATACCGAAGGCGAGGCTGTAATTGTTCTGCAGCACGAAGAGCCTGCCCCCCACGACCTGGCCGAGCGCCATTCCCAGGGTGAAGGGAATGCCGATCAGCCCCCCAAGTTTTCCAAAAGACTTCACGCCAAAGGTCTCACTGAGCAGCAGCGGACTGACCACCTGCACGCAACCCAAGGCAAGGCCGTAGAGGATGATGAGTTGCCCGATGGCCATCACGCGGGGCACGACTCCCAGAGAAAACAGCACGAGGAACAGCACGCTCAACCCCCTGGAGAACATGCCTGCGGAGCCTAGATACCGTTTCTGGCATTTCTCGGCGAGAAACCCGAAGAGAAACATGCCGCCGATGCTGATCCCGATGACAGCGCTCCAAACGGAGCTGGCTTCTCCGGGGGAAAGGCCTGTGTCGGAAAGGAACGCCACGACGTGAAGGCCGAAACCGGATGCCGCGAAGGGGCCGAAGAAGCTCGAGCAGAAAATGAGCCAGAACCCCCTTGTGGCCAACGCTTCGGCCATGGTGTAGCCGGGTTCGATTCCGTCCACCTTGGGCGCTCTGCTCTCCGAGGTTTCGGCCTCCGACGATTCGCTCCCTTCCCCCTCGACCGCGAGCCCCATCGCCTGGGGTGAACTCCGGATGAGGAGCGAGATGAGGGGGAGGGAAACCGTGGCGATGACGATGCCAAGGACTTCATAGGCATTTCGCCAGCCCAGAGCCTCGATGAGGCGGCTCGACAGGGGCATCCACACCATGGCTCCCAGGGCCCCGGCTACGGCCGTGACCCCCATCGCCCGCCCTCTTCTCTTAACGAACCATCGAGAGATCAGGGTTTGGGTTGGGAGAATCGTGGTCGCCGCCATTCCGATCCCTATGGTGAGGAAGAGAGCGTAGAGATGAAGGAGGGAATCACTTCGACTCAAGAGCAGGTAGCTTGTGGAAAGCAGAGCTGCGCCGGGAAGCATCACGGCTCGTGCACCGTATCGATCCAGAGCGTAGCCGATGGCAGGTGTGGCAAACCCGGCAGCGAGGGCCGCGAGGGCGCCTGCATAGGAAAGGCTGTCGCGACCCACGTGCAGGTCCGCCTCGATGAATTTCAGGAAGACCGGAAACGTGAAGAAACCGATTCCGGAACAAACGAAGAGGTTCAAGGATGTTGCGATTACGATCCGCCAACCATAGTACATCATCGCGGTTGCGATCCGGCGTTCAGGTCTTTCGCGGTTCCGACCCTCAACGGTCCGGGCTAGGCCCGCTCGAAGATCGTCGCGGGCGCCA
>JAQYVQ010000472.1 GCA_030145435.1 Syntrophobacteria bacterium
GGCCTCTCGCTTCTTGTCAGAATTTGTGCGAAGGATCCTGCATTCACTTTCTTCCTTCCGGGACTGCCTCAGAATCCGTGCCTTGCCGGTGTGACGGTCAGAACTCCTCATCCTAGGAGAAGCATGCACCCCGGTCAAGAAAGCGGCAGAAAACGGCAGGAGTCAGGGATCAGGGGTCGGGGTTGGGGGTAGGATCTTGAGCTCTATTCTGCGGTTCAGTGCGCGGCCTTCGGCGTGCCGGTTGCTCGCGATCGGATGGACCTCACCGTAGCCTTTCGTGACCATCTGGGCGCTGGGAACGCCCCGGGCGGCCAGATACAGCTTCACCTCTTCCGCCCTCTCCAGGGAGATCTTACGATTGAGCCTCGCCGGTCCCTCGTTGTCGGTGTGCCCGCCTATCTCAACCGTTACGTCCGGGTTTTGTTTGAGGATATCCGCGACTTCGTTCAGGGTGGGCGAGGATCCGGGGGCGAGCCTCGCGCTCCCGACCCCGAATTGGATCGTGGGCAGAACGATTTCCCCCCTCTGGATCCAGGAGCAGCCGGATTCGTTCGGTTCGGCCTCCGGGCTCGTGTCCGGGCACTTGTCCAGCCCATCCGCTACGCCATCTCCGTCCGTGTCGACCCGGCAGCCCCTTTCGTCCACTGCTGCCCCCGCGGGGGTGGACGGGCATTGATCGATGCCCTCGAAAATGCCGTCCCCGTCCGAATCGTACGGACAGCCCTCCTCATTGATCAGCACTCGAGGGTCTGTATCCGGGCACTTGTCCAGTCCGTTGAGGATCCCGTCCGAATCCGAGTCTCTCGGACAGCCTGCCGCGTCGACGGTGGCTCCCCGAGCCGTTTCCGCACACTGATCGATCCCGTCGAAGACACCGTCCTGGTCCTTGTCTGTCGGACATCCGCTCGTGTCGACGATTGCCTGCAGCGGCGTGTCCGAGCACGCATCCTCGCGGTCACCGACACCGTCCCCGTCGGTATCCTTTGCCCTGCCCAGACGGAGGGCCATCCGAAGCGGCGAGTCCGCCCGGTCGTGCTGAATCGACCGGCTTCCATCGAATCCCGGATGCGGAGAGGAAAGAACGGCCGAACTGTTTCCGAAATGGCGGGAGGCTTCCGGCGTCCCGGGGGTTGCGGCGACCAGGGCCATCACGATCGATGCGGCGACCGGGATCGAGAAGAGCCGACTCGCCTGCATCCTTCACCCCCATTCCTGCTTGTATTTCGAACCCTTGTCCCTACTGAGCCCTTCCATACAACAAGTCGGCCCGGTTATCAAGTTTCGCCGGTTTGGGCGATTCGCCGGATCTTCCGGCCCTGTTGACTCTCGCCCGGCGCTTCCGGTAGGTTCCCCTGAGAACAAAACGGGGGAGGCGATCATGCGTGTTGGATTCGATAACGAGAAATACCTGAAAGAGCAGACTTCCGCCATCCTGGAACGGGTCGAGCAGTTCGACAACAAGCTGTACCTGGAATTTGGGGGGAAACTGCTTTTCGACTACCACGCATCTCGCGTCCTGCCCGGCTTTGACCCGAACGTGAAAATGAAGCTCTTGCAGAAGCTGAAAGACAGGGCGGATATCCTGCTCTGCATCTATGCAGGGGATATCGAGAGAAAGAAGGTGAGAGCGGATTTCGGCATCACCTATGACTCGGACGCGCTCAAGCTGATCGACGATTTGAGGGAATGGGGCCTCGAGGTCGTGGGCGTCGTGATCACCCGGTTCGAGAACCAGCCCGGGGCAACGCAGTTCAAGAACAGATTGGAACGTCGAAACGTAAAGGTCTATACACACAGCTTCACCAAGGGATACCCTACCGATGTGGATTTGATCGTGAGCGATCAGGGATACGGGGCGAACGAGTATATAGAAACCGAGAAGCCCCTGGTTGTCGTCACCGGCCCGGGCCCGGGCAGCGGCAAGCTGGCGACCTGCCTGTCCCAGTTCTACCACGACCACAAGCGGGGGATACGAGCCGGCTACGCGAAGTTCGAGACCTTCCCCATCTGGAATCTGCCCGTCAAGCATCCCGTGAACATGGCCTACGAAGCGGCCACGGCGGACCTCCAGGATTTCAATCTGATCGATCCTTTCCATCTGGAGGCCTACGGAAAGACGACGGTCAACTACAACCGGGATGTGGATGCCTTCCCGGTGCTGAGAAGGATCCTGGAGAAGATCACCGGGGCCACGGTCTACCAATCGCCGACGGATATGGGCGTGAACCGGGCAGGATTCGGCATCACCGACGATGCAATCGTCAGGGAAGCGGCCAAACAGGAGATCGTGAGGAGGTTCTTCCGGTACAAGTGTGAGTACGCCATGGGATTTGCGGATGCGGAAACATGCCAGAAGGCCGAGCTTTTGATGAAGGAACTCGATCTGAGCCCGGACTACAGAAGGGTGGTGGGGCCCGCCATGGAGGCGGCCGAGGAAGCGGAAAGCTCGGGCAAGGGAAACGAGGATGTCTTCTGCGGCGCAGCCGTCGAACTCAAGGACGGCACCATCGTGAGGGGCAAAAACTCCGCCCTCATGCACGCAGCGTCCAGCCTCATCCTGAATGCCATCAAGGAACTGGCGGAGATCCCGGACAAGATACACCTCCTGGCGCCGAACGTTATCGAGTCGATCGCGAACCTGAAGAAGAACATCATGAACCGAAAGACGGTGAGCCTGAACCTGGAGGAAACACTCATTGCGCTCAGCATCAGCGCGACGACCAACCCGACCGCTCAGGTGGCCATGGAGAAGCTCAAGGAGCTTCAAGGTTGCGAGATCCACACCACCCACATGCCGACCCCCGGCGACGAGTCAGGCCTGAGAAGGCTAGGGGTAAACCTGACGAGCCACCCCGATTTCGCTACGAAACGCCTCTTTCTGTCCTAGCTCCCTCCCTTGTGAATCCACATCGTTAAGTCTATCCTCTAAATAGGATATTACGTGTGGATTGGAGCCCCGAAGTGACGGAACGCAACCCAGGAGACTCTGCCCAACGCCCTGTCTGCATCGTGGGAGGTGGGGTCATCGGGCTGGCCATCGGCTGGCGCCTTGCCAGGAAGGGTGCGGCAGTAGAAGTGTTCGATCTAAGCACCGCGGGACGGGGGGCAAGCTGGGCTGCGGCCGGCATGCTCGCGCCCCTTTCCGAGGTCGGGTTCGAGGACGAGGGGTTTCTCTCCCTTGGCCGCGAGAGCCTGCGCCTCTACCCCCAGTTCCTGGAGGAGTTGAAAGAGGACGCAGGGGTCGAGGTTCGACTGGACACGCAGGGTACCCTGATCATTGGCCTGGACAGGGACGATGCCGAGAGACTCCGCCGGCTTTGCGAATTCCGAGAGCATCTGGGCCTGCCGGTGAAGTGGCTCTCCGGAACCGAGGCAAGGGAGATCGAGCCGCTGGTGTCTCCCAGGACGAGTTCTGCGATCTGGATCCCGGATGACCACCAGGTGGACAATCGTGCTCTGGTCGAAGCGCTGAAGACCGCCCTCCGGAAGTGCGGAGGAACGCTGCACGAAAATCGCCCCGTCGAAGCGGTCCTCAACGAAGAGGGCAGGGTGAACGGCGTAAAGACCGAGGAGGGGGAGATCGGTGCGGCTTGTGTCGTGATCGCCGCCGGGTGCTGGTCAAAACAGATCGGTGGGATTCCCAAGGAGTTGCTCCCGCCGGTCCGGCCCGTGAAGGGGCAGATCATTACGCTGAGACAGGACAAGCTCTACTCCCTGCCACACGTCATCCGGGCGCCGGATGCCTACCTCGTCCCCAAAGGAGATGGACGGATTATTCTGGGCGCATCCGAGGAGGAGATGGGGTTCGACACGACGATCACTGCCGGAGCCGTCTATAGGCTACTCGAACGGGGGTGGTGGGCCGTTCCATCGATCTACGATCTCGAGATCCAGGAGATCGTCGCCGGGCTCCGGCCCGGGAGCCGGGACCATGACCCCATCGTGGGCAAGACCACGATCGAAGGGCTCTACTACGCGACCGGGCACTATCGACATGGGATCCTCCTCACGCCCGCCACTGCCTTTGAGGTCTCCGACCTGATTCTGGAGGGGAGATCTTCCGGGGTCTTCGCTCCTTTTGGTCCGACCCGGTTCCTTCCGGCTGGGGAAAGCGCGGTCGGGTGGTAGAATGAAACTAATCGTCAACGGCAAGGAAGTCGAGACAGCGCCTGATGTCACGGTCGAGGCGTTGCTGGTACTGTCCCTGAAGACGGACGGGCGTGACGGCATCGCGGTAGCCGTGAACGGAGAGGTGGTGCACAAGGGGTCCTGGAGCGAAAGGACCCTTCAGGCGGACGACAGGGTGGAGATCATACGGGCGGTCCAGGGGGGCTGATCCGAGTGGTCGGCCGTGTGGTCCGTGGCCGGAAATTGAGGAAACAGGGGTTTCCAGGAAGAGAAGGGGTTTCCAGGAAGAGAAAGGGTCGTGAAGATGGATGTACTGAAGATTGCGGATCGAACGTTCAACTCCAGGCTGATCATGGGTTCCTCTCGCTACCCGGATCCGCAGACCTTGCTGGATTCGCTCGAGGCGGGCGGCGCGGAACTCATCACGGTTGCGATCCGCAGGGTGAACTTGGAGGATCCGGATGAGGAAAGCCCCCTCAACCTGATCGATCGCAAGAAATACCAGATCCTGCCGAATACGGCGGGTTGCTACACCGCGAAGGAGGCGGTGCTCACGGCGCATCTTGCCAGAGAGGCTCTGGGCACCCACTGGATCAAGCTCGAGGTGATCGGGGATGAAGAGACCCTGTTTCCGGATGTCCCCGAACTCCTGAAGGCGGCCGAGGAATTGATTCATGAGGGCTTCGTGGTTCTGCCCTACTCGAACGATGACCCGATCACGTGCAGGAAGCTCGCCGACATGGGCTGCGCGGCCGTGATGCCCCTGGGCGCGCCGATCGGATCCGGGATGGGCATTCGCAACCCATACAACCTGATGATTATCCGCGACCTGATCGACGTTCCCCTCATCGTGGACGCCGGCGTCGGGACCGCCTCGGACGCCGCCGTGGCGATGGAACTCGGGGCGGACGGCGTTCTCCTGAATACAGCCGTTGCCCAGGCCAAACATCCGGTCCAGATGGCCCGAGCCATGCGGCTCGCTATCGAGGCGGGGCGGCTCGCCTACCGGGCCGGGCGTATCCCTCGAAGGCTCTACGCCACCGCATCGAGCCCCCTGGAAGGGCTCATCGGCACCGACCCGAATGATTGATTTCAAGCTCTACCTCGTTACCAACCGAGCCCTTTGCACGGCCGGGCCCCTTGAAACGGTTGTGGACCAGGCTTGCGGAGCGGGCGTTCGTGCCGTACAGCTTCGCGAGAAAGATCTCTCCGGAGGGGACCTGCACAGCCTGGCCGTGACGATGCGGGAAGTGACGAGGCGAACGGAAGCGAGGCTCTTCATCAATGACAGGGCGGATATAGCCCTCGGCGTCGGCGCGGACGGAATTCACTGCACGGAGAGCGGGCTTCCTGTCGGTCTGGTCCGGCGGCTCTGTCCGAATGCCCTCGTGGGCGCCAGCTCGCACTCCCTTGCGCGGGCGGTCGAGGCCGGGACGGCCGGAGCCGATTTCGTCCTGTTCGGGCCGGTCTTTCCCACGCCGTCGAAAGCGAAGTACGGTGCACCTCAGGGCCTGGACGCCCTCTCCGTCGTTGCGAGGGGCGTCGGTGTGCCCGTGTTCGCCATCGGCGGGATTACGCCAGAGAACGCCCCCCTGTGTCTCGAGAAGGGAGCGGCAGGCGTGGGCGTCATCTCGGCCATCCTGTCGGCCAAGGATGTCCCCGCAGCGGTGGAGTCCTTCCGCAAAAGCCTCGGTAGCCTCTAGCAATTCCCCTTGTCACGTTTCGATTCACTTGGCCTCCACAGGGTCCCCTATCTGTATGCGCTGTAGGAGGCTGTTGAGAAATGGTCATATGCAAGGCGCGCGAGATCCTGAGGAAGGAGGCGTACACCGTACGCCGCAGTGACGAAGGATGAGCGCAACGCCGCAGATGGCCGTTTCTCAACAGCCTCCTACAGGTCTTCCGGGGGCAGGGCGGTGACCTCGTCAATGTGGGAAGCCCCGGCAAACAGCATGACCAGCCGGTCGATCCCCAGGGCGATCCCCGCGCTGGGCGGCAAGTCGGCCAGAAATGCGAGGAACTTGTTCGGAAGGGGGTGGGCCCTTTCGCCGCGAGCCCTTCGCCGCTCGTTCGTCTCCTCGAAGCGTCGCCTCTGTTCTTCCGGGTCTGTCAACTCTGAGAAGCCGTTGGCCAGCTCCAAGCCTCCGGCAAAGAGTTCGATTCTCTCCGCGGCCCTCGGGTCTGCGGTCTTCTTCCTCGCCAGGGAGGCCTCGTAGACAGGGAAGTCGAGGAGAAACACGGGCTTCCCCTTGCTCAGGCCCGGGACCACCCTCTCGGTAAGGTCCTGCTCGAACCGCTCCGGATTCTCTTCTTCCAGAGGATCCCAGCCCGCGTGCTCGAGGAACGCTTCCTTCACAGTCAGCCTCTGCCACGAGGGGGCAAGGTCGATCGATGCTCCCCGGTATTCGATCCCGGCCCTGCCGAACAGGTCCTGGCTGATGGCCGGAAGCAGCTGTTCGCAGTCATCGGCCAGGGCGCGGTAGTCCTCGCGAGCCCGGTACCATTCGAGCATCGTGAACTCCGGCAGGTGGTTCTCCCCCCTCTCCCCCTTGCGGAAGCAGGGCCCGATCTGAAAGACCCTGTCGTAGTCTGCCGCCAGGAAGCGCTTCATGTGGATCTCCGGGGAAGGGAGCAGGAAGCCTGCCTCTGTTTCGACGGGGTGGATGTGATCCTCGGGAATCAGGGAAGGGTTGACGAGCGGCGTTGCGACCTCGAGAAATCCCCGCTCCTGGAAGAATCGTCTCACGGACCGGAGGGTTCTTTCCCGAAGGACGAGATTCTTGCGTTTGGAGGCGAGACGGGCCAAATCTACCATAGGGGAAGGAGCGAAAGGCGGAACCGTGTTTATTCCTTTACCCGGGAAACATACTGGCCGGTGCGTGTGTCCAGGCGGAGGGTTTCCCCTTCTTCGATGAACAGGGGGACTTGAATCTCGTATCCGGTTTCCATGGTGACAGGCTTGGTCGCGCCGGTGGCCGTATCGCCCTTCACGCCCGGGTCCGCTTTGACGACCTTCAGGTCCACGAAGGTTGGGAAGGTGATGGCCATGGGCCGTGCCTGAAAGAACGAGACACTGACCTTGAGGTTGTTGGTCAGGTAGTTCCTCGCGTTCCCCACCTGGTCTGCCTCCATGTGAATCTGTTCATAGGTGGAGGTGTTCATGAAGTAGTACTGGGTTCCCTCCTCATAGAGGAACTCCATCTCCTGCTCGTCCAGGTCAGCCCGTTCAAAACGATCGCCCGAACGGTAGTTGCGATCGAACTGAGAGCCCGTGATCAGGTTCTTCAACTTGCACTTGTAAAGGGCCTGGCCCTTACCGGGCTTCACGAAGGAAAAATCGGTGACGATATAAGGCTCACCCTCGATCTGGATCTTTAGGCCCTTCCGAAGATCTGCCGCTTCGTACATGTGTTCCTCGGTC
>JAQYVQ010000216.1 GCA_030145435.1 Syntrophobacteria bacterium
AATGGCCCGCTTGATCTTGCTCAACGGGAGATCATAGGCCTGCAGTTTTACGGGATCCACGGTGACCTGATACTGTTTCACATACCCGCCCACACTGGCCACCTCGGCGACGCCCTCCACGCTGACCAGCTCGTAGCGCAAAAACCAATCCTGTAGGGAGCGGAGTTCCTGCAAGTTGTGGTTTTTGGAGACCAGCGCGTATTCGTAGACCCAACCCACGCCGGTCGCATCAGGCCCCAGCTGTACACGGGCCTGGCTGGGGAGGCGGGCCTGGATCGCGGACAAGTATTCCAGCACCCGGCTCCGGGCCCAATACAGGTCGGTTCCGTCTTCGAAGATGATGTAGACGAGGGAAAATCCGAAGAAGGAGTAACCCCGGACGGTTTTCGCGTAGGGGACCGCGAGCATGGTCGTCGTCAACGGATACGTAATTTGGTCTTCCACGACCTGGGGCGCCTGCCCGGGATATTCGGTGTAAATGATCACCTGTACGTCGGAAAGGTCGGGGATCGCATCGAGCGGGATGTTAAGCATGGAGTATATACCGACGGCAATGATAACCCCGGTGACGAGGATCACGAAGAACTTGTTTCGGATAGAGTATTCGATGATTCTTTCGATCATGAGTTCTCTTCCTCTGTCGCCGCCATCAACTTCCGAATGAACTCCTGAAGCCTGCTTTCCGAGTCCAGCAAGAACTGAGCACTGACAACGACCCGCTCCCCTTCATTGAGGCCTTTCTTGATCTCGTACATGCCTCCCTCTCCCTTCATCCCCAACACTACATTTCTTGGCAAGAAACGACCCTCACCAAGAGCGACAAAGACTACGTTGCGTTCTCCTGTCCTTATGACCGCATCCTCGGGAATCATCAGCGCATGGGGCGAGGCCACAGTCTTGATCCTCACGTCGGCATACATCCCGGGTTCCAGCCTTTGATTCGGGTTCTTCACCTCGATACACGCCTTCATGGTCCGAGTCTTCTCTGCAAGGAACGGGTACGTGAATAACACCTTTCCAGTGAACTGTTCTCCTGGAAAATAGGTCAGGGTAATCTCCGTCTCGAGGCCCGGCCGGACCCATTTCAGCTGAGACTCGTAGACATCGGCGTGCACCCACACGGTCGAGAGGTCCGCTATCTTGTACAGGTTCATTCCCGCCTTTGCATACATTCCTTCGAGGGCCGCGTCCATCTTCTCGACCAGCCGACCCCTCGCCGGGGATACCACGGTCAGTGTTTTCGCTGCTTCGCCGGTTCTTCCGAGTCTCTTGATCTGATCTTCCGTGACATCCCAGTAGGCAAGCCGTTTCTGTGTGGCGGCCATCAGGGCTTCAGCCTGTCTCACGGCGTCCCGAGACCCCGCCTCTTTCATCTTTTCCAGGTACTTCATTGCGGTGAGGTACTCTTCCTGGGTGGATACGAGTTCGGGACTGTAGATCTCGAACAGTCTCTGCCCCTTTCTCACCTTCTCACCGATATAATTCACATAGACCTTTTCGATCCAACCGTCGAACTTCGTGTTCACCCAGAAGATGTTCTTTTCGTTGTAATCCAATATCCCAACCGTGCGAACGACATTGCGGAGTTCTCCCACTCGGACAGGTTCGGTCCTTACCCCGATCTGCTGCACAATGGCTGGATCGATCTTCACTACACCTTCCTGGGAGCCCGTCTCTGCCCCTTCATCGGCATACACAGGAACCAGGTCCATGCCCATAGGGGATTTCCCCGGGCGATCCGAGATATAGGTAGAATCCATTGGGGCTTGCCAGTATTGGATCTTCCGCTCCCCCTTTGCCTCGTTCTTTGCGGTGCCTTTCGGAGCCGGGCTCTCTTTGGCTGCGACGGGGACCAATTTCATATTACAAATCGGACAGATTCCCGGCTCCTTCTCGAGCACCTGAGGATCCAT
The DNA here is from genome assembly GCA_030145435.1 of Syntrophobacteria bacterium. GTDB lineage: Bacteria > Desulfobacterota > DSWW01 > DSWW01 > DSWW01 > S015-6. The sequence continues at coordinate 1,914 of JAQYVQ010000216.1, forward strand.
AGGACAGGTCCAGAGTTGCATCTCCTGTTCGCTTGCCTTGCCCTTCTTCGATTCCTCGTCCGCTGCCGCTGGAACCAGTTTCATCCCACAAATAGGACAGTCCCCGGGCTCCCTCTCGAGCACCTGTGGGTCCATGGGACAGGTCCAGAGTTGGGCCGTCTTCGCTGTATCCGCAGTAAGAGCCTCATCCTCATGGACGTGCTCCTGCGGCCCCGTTGGCAGGAAGGAGAGCCCAAAGGGATTCCAGAAGATGAAGGCAGCAAGAACAAATCCAAACACGAAAAAGATGAATGTGGAGAAGGCTCTCATCTTCCTGGTGGCTGGAGGAAGAGAAAGAGGGTCGCTGTCTCTTCTTTCTTCCTTCGTGATTGTCATGGTAAAGTCCCCTCTGTCCCCGTTTCTTCCGCCTTTTCTGGAAAGCGAGTCCCGAGTGCCCTCTCCATGTCGGCATGGGCACCCAGGTAGTCGGATTTTATCTTTGCGTACCCGTATCGAACATTCAACAAGAACCGCTCACTGTCAAGCAATTCCAGGAAAGTCAATTTCCCTGTTTCATACGCAGCCTCAGAAGACTCCATGGACTGTTCCGCCTGCGGAATCAAGGCATGGCGATAGAGATCCAGTTGCTCACGCAAACTTTCGAGGTTGATATAGGCATCCTGAACTTCATAGAGAACACTGTCCTCTTGCCTTGCGTAAGCGGCCCTCGCACGATATTCCTCGAGTCGTGCCTCATCCACACCCGCGCGCAGTTTGTGATACCAGATGGGGAGATTGATACTGGCGAGAACTCCGATTGCGTCCTTACCGTTATCCTCCGGCGGATTTAGGAGCCCCTCAGGGTCTTCCCGGTCGCCCACGACGATGTAGTTGAGACCCAAGTTGAAGTCCGGCCAGTACTGCTTCTTCGCCAACCGCACCCCTTCACGGCTGGAGCGGACAGCGTGGAGACGGGCCTGAAGTTCTTCCCTGTTCTTGCGGACCTTACCGTACAAGTCCTCGAGTCGTAGGTCGACATCCGGGAGAGGTTGGTCCCCAAAGTCCAGCTCAACCTTACCCAAAGGGCTGCCGACCAGCCTGGCCAGTTTTCTTCGCCCAACGTCCCGCTGGCGAAGGAGGACAATTCTTCGCTCATTGAGCCTGGTGGTCTCGCTCTGGACCTTCAACACGTTCTGCTGGATGCCTTTTCCTGTTCCATAGCGGGTCAGGGCGATCGCTTCGTACCTGCGCAGTGTGGAAATGTCCTCGTCTGTAATCTTCAGGGCCTCGAAAAGGTAGACAAGATCATAAAAGGTCTTCTTCACCCGCAAGACGGTCTCCCGCTGGAGGCTTCGCCATGTCCAGGCCTTCTCCAGGGCCTCCTCCAGGGCGGCTTGCCCGGCGGCCGACAGCTTGCCGAACCACGGGAGCTTTTGCGTGAGAATCAGGACGGCCTCCTGCGGACCCACACGTGTCTCCACACTCTCCAGGAACGCTGTAGCGGCCAGATTGGGATCGGGCAGTGCAGAGACCACTCGTGTTTTCTTGAGCGATGCCTTCCACGCTGCTTCAGCCTCTTTCAGTTCCGGATTATCTTTGAGGGCTGATTTCACAAGATCTCTGAGGGCCTGAGACTCCAGGGAGAAGAAGCCCTCCGGCTCCTCAGCCATCTCCTGGAACAGGTCGGGTATCTGCTTGTAGTTCCTCCACGATTTCTCGATACGAAGGGGAGCTAATTCGAGGTCGACACGAACCGGCTCTTTCATATCTTTGTGAGTCCCCACGTCCCATGGCTGCGTATTCTCCGGGCTCTTTTCCTCACCTGGAGACGATGCATTTGCTCCATCGTTCTGTCGCAAGGGGAGAGACAGCACGGTCGTGAGGACGCACAAGACCAGCAAGCATTGTCTTCGCTTCCATTGAGCGCAGTTCATCATCTTCCGGAAAACCTCCGTCTGAACATGAAGATCAATAATAAGCAACACAATAACACGAAAGTCGTGGAGCTAATGCATGCTTCCACCGTTCATTCCGTGATTCCCATGTCCCGTGCCCGAGTGTTGTGCTCCCGGATCGTCCCCGTGCGGGTGCTCCTTCCCCGTCTTTGCCTGAGCCACCTTCTCCAAGACAATCCCTTTGGACTCCATGTCTTCAATGTACTTGTCAGGCTTCTCCATGAAGGTTGCCTTGCACCCCGGGCAGCAGACGTACACCCGCGTGCCCTCGTAGTCCACGTACGCGGATTTGTCTATCTCACCTCCCATGATAGGGCAGAGCTTCTGTGGCTGTCCCCCTTCTTTCGCGAGTACGCCTCCACCGTACACGGTGAGAATGATCGCGAGTGACAGAATGCCTGTAAGATAGAACCTTGTGGTTTTGTCTCTTCTCATGTCTTTACTCCCTTCTTATCTGTATCCGTTTCGTTTGATTCCGGTGGCCTGAACCTGCAAAGAAGCCCAAGGTCACTCTTTAGATGCATCTGTCGGGGGTAGATGAGCATTTGGCGTGCCAAAAAATCTCCTTCTCAATGAATTTTCTAAGGTGTTGATTTAAAACATGAATTATTCCAAGAGTACCAGTCTAACGAGGGGAAGGGTGGATAGAGAGCGATTGAGTGGAGACTATTCTACAGCCAGGGTGCAGACTATTCTACAAGCTCATTGAGGTTCTTTTAAAAAAGCATCTACTATTTTGAAGGAGCATCTACTATGGATATAGGATAGCAGCGAGAAACCCTGCCTTCTAGAACCAGGTGATCATCATGGACGGACGAGGAAAAGAGGGTGAACTGCATCCGGCACATCCGAGATTGCGGGCGAGCCTGACCGTCTTATCGATTCTCCTGATCAGCCTTGCCCATTATTCTACCGACACGCAGCATCATCTGTACCACGATGTGTACCGCAGGCTTTATTACCTGCCCATTTTCATGGGAGCCTTGTGGTTTGGCCTGAAGGGTGGGCTCGGAGCCTCTCTTCTGTGCAGTGTGCTTTACGCGCCCCACGTCCTCTTTCAGTGGAAGATCCTTCCGAGCCTCGAGTTGGAGAAATACCTGGAAATTGTGCTCTTCAATATCGTTGGAGCCGTTACGGGTCTCCTCGCGGGGTGGCTGAATCGCCAGAGGAACTTGTACCGAAAGACTTCCGAAGAATTGGAGAAGGCATATGAAGAACTCGAACACCGTACGTCACGACTTTCCCTGGTAGAAAGACAGCTCCGCAGCGCTGAAAAGGTATCCGCCTTGGGGGAACTGAGCGCCACCGTTGCGCATGAATTCATGAATCCCTTGGGCTCCATCAAGGGAGCTGTAGAAATCCTGAAGGATGAAGTCGATAAAGACCACGAAAAACATGCTTTCCTGGAGATATTGATCAAGGAGATCGACCGGCTCGACCGAACGATTCGGAGCGTGCTTCGATTCAGGAGTCAGGAGAGGCTTTCCATGAAGACCTGCCATCCGAATGAGCTGGTTGAAACAATCCTCATCCTCACAGAATCGGAGGCAACGCAACGGGGAATCCAGGTTTCGAGACAACTCTCCGCAGATGTAAGAAGCATGCATCTGGATGCCGACAAGATCCAGCAGGTCCTTCTCAACGTCATCATCAATGCCATCCAGGCGATGCCCGAAGGTGGACGACTCACTGTGCGTTCAGAGTGGAGGGAATGCCCTCCGGACGGGATGGAAGTCGAGGGTAGAGAAGGACGGGAAGGAGTCCTCATTACCGCCGAGGACACCGGGGTTGGAATTCCTGAGGATGCTATCGAGAAGATTTTTGAATCCTTCTACACCACAAAGGAAGAAGGCACCGGCCTGGGCTTGACGATCGTCCGAAAGATCGTCCGGGCACACGGTGGAGAGTTGAACCTGGAGAGCACGCCCGGAGTCGGAACGCGTGTTGGCATCTGGCTGCCGAGCGGCGGAACGTAAGAACCCAGCTACTGCCGGGTTCAGTCGTAATTCACGGGCGTTGAGTATTTCGGATCGTCGTGGGCCTTCCAGAAGGCCTCGTGCAGCTTCATCGTGATCGGGCCGGGCTTGCCGCCGCTGACGGGCTTACCGTCCAGTGATTTCACGGGCATGATCCCGCCCGCCGTGGTGCACATGAATATCTCATCGGCTGCGCGCAACGTCTCTAGCGGAACCTTGCAGGCTTTCGCCTCTATGTTCATCTCTTCGGCAAGGTCAAACACGGTGAGGCGCGTAATCCCCAACAGGACGTTCGCATCCGGCGTGAGCAGCTTCCCGTCTTTGATCACGAATACGTTGAATCCGGGGCCTTCGGCCAGATTGCCGTCGAGATCGAGAAGAAGCGCGGTCTGCGCGCCCTTTGCGTGCGCTTCCCTGTCTGCACGTGTAAGATCGCCCCAGTGATGGTTCTTTATGGTCGGGTCGACGGACTCCTTCGGGATTCGGGGAACCGAGCTGACGATCACGTCGGTTCCTGTCTTCTGCTCTTCCGGATCGACCAGCCATATGAAAGACACGGCAAAGGCGTAGAAGGCTTGGTGGTATTTCTCCATGTTGCGCGGGTCGTCGAGATCCGGAATTCCGCGTGTAGCGCACATGTAAACATAGGCATCCCTGAGTTGGGCGCGGGCAACCAT
>JAQYVQ010000556.1 GCA_030145435.1 Syntrophobacteria bacterium
AGCCGCTTCCACGGGACGGGCTCACCCGTTTCATAGTAACGGTGCTCTTCCTGAATCCACGGGTGGTTACGGATGATGTAGTTGTGGCAGTAGAGGCACTTTGCCACTGCCGGGATCCCGGCCCTGGCGGATCGCGCCACAAAGGGGTGACAGAAACGACAGTTGATCGCTTTGACCCCTGCATGAAGCCGATGAGAAAACGGGATGGGTTGTTTCGGCCCGATCTTCCGGTGCATCTGAACGTGGAAGAGGTACGCGAACACGAGCATGGAGAATCCGGCCAGCAGGAGGAGCAGGACAGCGCCGGGCCGGATTCGGCCCGCACGGCTTCGCTCCTCTTGTCGGTTCCGTCTGCCCTCGTTTCTCTGCATCAACGGGTCTCCCCGAGGTCATCGAATATGGGATCCCGCAATACGACAGGCGGGACACATCGCATAAAGAGAAGAAAGGTCGTCCCCAGCAGGCCCAGGAAGCCGAGTGACACGAGGATCTCCATCGGACCGAACAGGATCGACTCGCTTCCCGTGAGCGACGGTCCGATCAGCAGGAATCGCTCCATCCACATGGCACAGAGCACGGCCACCGCGAAAACGGCCATCGGTGCGGCACGCTGCTTCAAGCTTCGCCTCAAGGAGGCGAGCAGCGGAAGGGCGAAGCACAACAGCAGCACCAGGATGCCGACGGTCCTCCAGGGCGTCCCGGTCCACCGGTCGATCAGGAAGGAGGTCTCCACCGGAAGGTTCCCGTACCAGATGACGAACATCTGGGTGTAGAAAAAGTCACCCGTCACGATGCCGAAACCCATGGTGAGCATGGCGATGTCGTGGAAATGCTTGGGAACGATCCGGTCTTCCAGGGCGTACTTCCTCCGGGTCCAGATCACCGCGAGCAGGAGAGCGGCCAGGGATGTGTAGAAACACCCGACAAAGTAGTAGGCCCCGATCAGGGTGGAGTACCACTCCGCCTTCAGGGACATGATCAGGTCCACACCGATCACGGTCAGGACCCATGCGAACACGATGGCATAGACCGGAGACAAGACCACCAGCCGTCTCCTCGCCGCCGCCGCTTCCACGCTCGTGCCCTTCCAACCCCTGGTCAGGAATCGACTCAAGGGCCCGTCGCGCTCTTCCCCTTCCTCCTTCTCGTAACCGAAATCGACGCGCAGCGAGAGGTAGATGATGTACACGCCCAACAGGGCCAGGACCAGGAGGCCCAACGCGTTGCGCCAGGCGAGGAAGGAAAGGTTCAGATACCAGGCGGGGCCGTAAGGGTGCTCCACCCAGGGCAGAAGGGTCTTCAACCCGGGCAGCATCAGCAGGAACAACACGAATGAAACAGGGAGGAAGATCCCCAAGCCTTCGGCCACGCGCTTTACGTTTCGGGCCCATGCTCCCGATGCGATGTTCACGGTGCAGACGAACAGAACACCCCCTACCCCGATCCCGGTAAAGAACAGGAAATTGACGAGGTAGATCCTCCACGCGCGCAAAGGATCAGAGGCGACGCCGGCGAACCAGGCAACCGCACCGATCACGACGAGGACCAGACACCCGATGAGGAGTATCGGTGACTTGCCCGAGGCTTGCGCCGCAGTTGTCGGAGGTGAAGGATCAGGACCTTTCATGGACCTCTTCCGCTCCTTGCGCTTCGAGGATCGCCTTCACCTGCTCGGCTTCCTTGCCTTGACAGGGGACAAAGATCCCGAAAGCGTCCACAGAGAAACGTTCGTCGTAGCCCGGGGCCCTCTTCAGATTCGGAAGCCCCGACAGGACGAACATGGTGATCAGGTTGGCCAGACATCCGCAGAGAATCGTGGCCTCGAAGCCGACTACGAACCACGAGAGCCACGCCATGAGAGGCTTTCCTTGCGTGACCAGATGATAGCTCGACATAGCGTAGTAGGACAGCCCGATCCCACCGGCCAGGCCGAAGACGGCCCCGGCCAGGGTCGCATATCCCAACCGACTCGGCTTGATACCGAGGGCATCCTGAATCTCGTGGGAGGGAACCGGGGAGAAGACCTCGAGCTTATCCCTTCCGGAGGCCTTCAGTTC
>JAQYVQ010000585.1 GCA_030145435.1 Syntrophobacteria bacterium
GGTCCCTGGTGGAGGAAGCCTACGGGCTTGGCTGCAGGCTGGTCTGCTTTACAGGAGGGGAGCCCTTCGTCTATCCCGGCTTCACCGAACTGCTTCGGTCCCTCCTGGCCGGGTACGACGATCTCCGGGTGGCGGTCCTCACGAACGGGACCCTCATTCCGGGCCAAATGGATGCGCTCGAGGGACTCGACCCGGATCGTCTGCACTTTCAGGTCAGCCTGGACGGGCCGGAACCGATTCACGACGGCCTGCGCGGGCGAGGTACCTTCAGGAAGACCGCGGCCGCCCTGAGGGGCCTGGTCGATGCAAGCATTCCGTGCAGCGTTGCCATGGCGGTCAACCGGGAGAATGCCCCGGTCATGGAAGATCTCGTGGGGCTCGCCCACGACCTGGGTGTGACGACCGTGCACTTCATTTGGCACTTCGTCCGGGGCATGGGCGAGGAGATGGAGAGGGTGTCGTTGAAGGCGCTCATCGAGGCCTTTCAGCGTGCCGTCGACAGGGCCCGGTTGCTGGAAGTTCACGTGGACAACCTGGAGGCGATGCGGGCGCAGGTCTTTGCACCGGCCGGTACCCGGTTCGACCTGGGGAACGCGGCTTGGGAATCTCTGGCCGTGGGGCCGAACGGCGCCGTGTACCCGACGCCCGCCATGGTGGATCTGGAGGCCTTCCGGGCCGGCACGATCGGGCGGGGCATCGAGAAGGTATGGCGTGCGAGCCCCCTGCTCGAGCGAATCCGCTCCCTTTCCCTGACACAAGTGCCGAAGATGAAGGCGGACCCGTGGAGGCTGATCCTCGGGGGAGGCGACCTGGATCACTGCTGTGTGCACAAGGACGGAAGGAAGGATGTCCGCCGGCTCCGGGGAGATCCGTACCTTCCTCTATACCGTGAGATGGCCAGGATGCTGATCGCGGAGGAAGTGAGGACCCTCCCGGTTCCTGAGGGGCCGGGGCTCGTCCTCCGCATGGGAGACATCACCACGGACTGCCCGTCCCCGAAGGAGGTGAACTTCACCCACAGCAACTGTCTCCTCTCCGTGGGCGAGGGAACGACCAAGGGGCTCGTGCGGCAGTTCTACGAAGACCGCGCCGTCACCCCCGACGAGACCATCCTGAACCCGGTCTCGTACGACGAGCAGGAGATCGAGTACATCCCCCTGGAGGCGCGCGTCCGGTTGTACGGATGTGGGAGCCCCGTGACGGACGCAGACGTGAGCCCGGGAGAGGTGGTCGTGGACCTTGGTTGCGGTACCGGAGTGGAGTGTTTCATCGCGGCCAGGGGGGTGGGTGCCCGGGGCAGGGCCATCGGGGTGGACATGTCGGACGCAATGCTGGACATCGCCCGCCGTTCCGGGTCGGCCGTGCGGGATGCACTCGGCTACGACAATACCCTGTTCGCCAAAGGATACCTGGAGGCCATCCCCCTGGCCGACGGGGTGGCGGACCTGGTGGTCTCGAACTGCGTGGTCAACCTGAATCACCACAAGCGAAGGGTCTTCCAGGAGATCTTCCGGATCCTCAAGCCGGGCGGCCGGCTGGTCATCTCGGATGTGGTCGCAGAGGCCGAGCCTCCCCTGGCGATCCGGGCGGATCACCAGCTCATCGGGGAGTGCATCGGCGGGGCCATGGTCGAGGAGATGCTCTTCCACATGCTCCGGGATCTGGGGTTCGTGAATGCTTCGATCGTGAAGCGATTCCCTTATCGGACGATCCAGGGGCATCCCTTCTTTTCCCTCACTTTCCGAGCCTGGAGGCCGGAAGAGGCGAACCGGCAGGAGGTTTCCGATGCGATCTACGGCGGGCCCTTCCGCGCAGTGGTGACCGAGGATGGGACTGTCCTTCATAAGGGGGCACGGCAGAGCGTGTCGATCGGATCGAGGCTCGACCCCAGGTCCCTCGGGGAGGCAGGCATCCTGATCCTCGACTCGGTCTCGGGGTCCGTAACGAACCTGGAGGCGGAGCAGAGTTGTGCGTGTTTTGTCCCGCCGAATGTGGAGGACATCGCTGCGAGCGAGGCTGTGCCGGAAACGGGCTGCCTGATCTGTGGCTCGCCCCTGGTCTACCTTGCCGCCCTGGAGGACAAGGCCTGTGCGCGGTGCGGATCGGTGAAGCCCGCCAACGCGGTCTGCGAGGAGGGGCACTTTGTCTGTGATGTCTGTCACGTCCGGGACCCGAAAGGGCTGATTCGAACGATCCGTACGAATACCCGTGAGACCGACATGATTCGCCTCCTCCAGAAAGTGCGTTCCGATTCACGGTTTCCGATTCACGGTCCCGAGCACCATGCCCTCGTTCCTGCGGTCATCCTGGCTACCTACCGGAACCTGGGCGGCGAGATCACCGAGAGCGACATACTGACCGGAATCGAGCGTGGCCTGAGCATTCCCGGTGGATCCTGCGGCTTCATGGGAATTTGCGGCGCGGCCGTGGGCGTAGGGATCGCCTTTTCCATCATCCTGGGAGCGAACCCCCTCACGCCGAGACCCCGGCAGGCGGTTCAACGGGTCCTGTCCGAGATCATCGGCGTCCTTGCCGGGCAAGAAGCTGCCCGCTGTTGCCGCAGGGAGTGTTTCCTGTGCCTGCGGGAGGCGGCCAGGCTCTCCGAGGACTTCCTTCCGGTAAGCCTCCGGGCGGATGAGGTCTCCCCCTGCGAGCTGTACCGGGCGAACGCGGAGTGCAGCCGGGAGGGCTGTCCGCTGTTCCCGGGCGTATCGGTTCCTGCTCAGCCGTCCCTTTGATCTGAATGTCCCATGCAGGCTTATGAAATGAGGAGACACAAGCTGCGCGAAACGATTCGTCTTCTCTGCAACCCGGACCCCGAGCGATCGGGCCGGAGGCTCATCGTCTTCACCCGCTACCCGGAGCCGGGAAAGACCAAGACCCGGCTGATACCGGTCCTGGGTCCGGAGGGAGCCGCCGAGCTGCACCGGCGTATGACCGAGCACACCCTTCGAAGGGTCCGGCAGTTCCTGGCAAGCCATCCTGTTTCCCTCCGGATCCGGCACGACGGAGGAAACGAAGAGGGGCTGGGGCAGTGGCTCGGGGCCGACCTGCGGCCGGTTCCTCAGGGTGAGGGCGATCTCGGCAGGCGCATGGATCTCGCCTTTACCGAGGCCTTCGAGGAAGGGATGAGGCGGGTGGTCTTGGTTGGTACGGACATCCCAGGCATCCGGCCTGCCCACCTGGCCGGGGCCTTTCAGGCCCTGAGACGCAAGGACGTAGTCATCGGGCCTGCCCGTGACGGGGGCTACTACCTGATCGGGCTCAGCAGGCCGGCTCCCGATCTCTTTGACGGGATTCCGTGGGGAACCGGAGAGGTGCTGCAAAGAACCCTGGACGCTGCGTCAGCGAGCAACCGCAGGGTGGCGTTGCTGGACCCTCTCGAAGACGTGGATCGTCCGGAGGACATTCCTGTCTGGGAACAGGAGGTGCGGGCTGGGGGCCAGGGGGATGAACCCGAGACCCTGTCGATCATCATCCCCGCTATCGACGAGGCTGACGGAATCGAATCCGCGCTGGCCGGGACGGAGGGAATCCCCTCTGTGACGGAGAGGATCGTCGTGGATGGGGGCAGCCGGGACGGAACCGAAGAAAGGGCCCGTGCCTGCGGGGCGAAGGTGATCGCCTCTGCTCCGATGAGATCTGCGCAGATGAATGCGGGCGCCCGGGCTGCCGAGGGAACGGTCCTTCTGTTCCTCCACGCCGACACGAGGCTGCCTCCCGGTTTTGAGCACCATGTGCTCGAGATCCTAACCCGTCCCGACACGGTTGCAGGCGCCTTCCGGTTGGGCATCGAGGGGCATTTCCCGGGACTGCGGGTCATCGAGTGGCTGGCCAACTTTCGATCGATCTGTATGGGGATGCCCTACGGCGACCAGGCAATCTTCGTCGCGGCGGACCGGTTCGACAGGGCCGGCGGATTCCCGGAGATCCCGATCATGGAGGACTTCGCGTTCATGCGGAGGCTCCGGAGCCGGGGCCGGATCGGAATCGCCCGGACCGCCGTGACCTCCTCTGCAAGAAGGTACGACGAATACGGCTTCTGGCGAACGACCTGCATCAACCAGCTCATGATCATCGCCTACCTGGGGGGCATTTCCCCTGCCCGGCTGGCCCGGTGGTACCGATCCGGCCTCCGCTTCCACGACAGGTCGTAGATTCGTCATTGGTAGGAGAACTATGAAACACTTCAGGGTCTACCGCTCACGAATAGGAAGTGCGTGTTATGTGCAATTCGGAGGGCTGACCTGCGTTAAACCTCTATAGCAGAACTCTTTCCTTTTTCACTGCTGAAGCCTACCCCAAGATGTGCCGGGCAGGGAATCGGATTGCTTCGAGCGCTTTTCTGTAACCCGTTGCCGAGGCGAGACTTCCTTTCTGAAAGGAAGGGGACTGTGAAAGAAAAGGGGAATAGAGTATTGTTGATCGAAGTTCAGGCAGCTTCGTTCCCCGCCGATTTAGTCCGATACCGGGACGGAGGTTAGGTCAGGTGGACTTAATACGTTCGGATTCGCCAAGTAGACACAGCCGTTCCATCCTCATTCGCGATCTCTTTATTCATCTCCGGCCACACTATCAACTCCTACTGGCACCGATCTTCTTATGGGGCTATTTTCTTGCTGGAGGTCGACCCGACGGACGGTTCTGGCTCGCATTTCTGGCCTTCCACTTCTTCCTTTACGGGGGGGCCACAGCTTTCAACTCATACTATGATAAGGACGAAGGGCCAGTTGGCGGATTGGCCAAGCCGCCACCAACAACATCGGCACTGCTTCCTTTCTCGCTGGCGGTGCAGGCGCTCGGCCTGATACCAGCGGCCATGGTCAACACGGGTTTTCTAGCCATCTACCTAACCATGTTTATCATGGGGATAGCATACTCGCATCCACGAATTCGGTTGAAAAGTCGTCCTTTGGTTGGATTATGGACTGTCGGGCTGGGGCAGGGCGTGTTGGCATCATTGGGAGGGTGGATCTGCGAACGACCCCGCCTGGTACCGATTGAAAGCATCGAAGGGCTAGGGATTCTGGCTGTTACGCTGATCACCGTCGGCTTCTACCCTCTGACCCAGATCTATCAGATCGCTGAGGATCGGGCTCGAGGTGATTGGACATTTGCAGCCTGGGCCGGCCCCCGAAGAACATTCGCTTTCGCTATCGTAGTCCAAGGTGTGGGAGCCTTGTTTCTGGTTGGCGCCGTTGGACGGTTGATGGGGCTGGTTGAGTGCCTCGTCGTTGCCACCTTCTACGGTGCACTCTTGGCCGCGACGGTCCAATGGGCCCGCTCCTTTGACCGCACGGAAGTTCTTGGCAACTATCGCCGCGTCATGGGCATCAACACTGTGACTTCCCTCGGCTTTATGGGTTTCATCGGATTACATCTGTTCGGCATTTTGTGAACTCATCCGTCTATCGCTCATTACCTTGAATCTAGAGAAATTCCATACATCAAGCAGGTCATTATTTACACTGCGTTCGAAACATTCGACGACCGGCCGCACAAAACAAAACCCCGGCAACAACGAGCTGCCGGGGCTGATCTTGGGTTGCAGAAGATAAACAATGATCTTCTACCTGGCAGGTTCGGTCCCGCTGTTTGGCCAGCCCTTAGAGAAGGTTGTGGTGGAGGGCCCTTGCAATCGTGTCCGCGCAATCGATGCCGCTCTGGCATGCCAACTCGGTTCCGATTCCCCTGGCCCCTGCACAATCCCCGGCCACGTATAGGCCCGGGATGGGTGTTTCATTCGGATGCCGCAAGCGTCCCACCTGGCGGGTGTCCTGGCAGGTAGAGATCACCGGCCCGCCCCGCTTTCCCATCCAGCTCTCCAGAAAGCGGGTGTTGAAGCGGTCGATCCACACCACATGTTTGCGAATCTCGGGACGGAGCGTGAAAAGGGCCTCCAGCATGGCATCGATCCAGGCATCCTGGCCATCAGGTGTCTCTTGATCGCAGGTAGGAGCGGCCGAACCCAGAGTCAGTAACTGCATGCCCGGCGGGGCGAGCTGAGGGTCAAAATTCGTGGGTACCGGACAGTAGTAGGAGAAGATCTTCGGGATTCTCCCTGCAAGCGTATCCTCCCAGAGCCCATGAATGTCCTCCACGGACAAGGGGGACTCAGGATTGTTTCTAGCATCCCGGATCCCCACAAGGATGCCTTCCTTGACGACCGGCCTGTCCAGGAGGATCTTCGCCTGTACTGCACTCAGAGAGCTTCTCATCCTGCCAATGTGTTCCAGGTATTCGGGTGTGAACCTCTGCTTACCGGTGAGCCTCACCGTGTCCTGGAGCGAGGTTGTGCTCACAACAGCCCTGGACGAGAAGAATCTTCCGTCCGCGGTCTCCACTCCCACGGTCTTCCCTCTTTGCACGCAGATTCTCTTGACGCGGCTGTTCTTTTCGATCCTTGCACCGAATGCCCGGGCCCCTTCCAGAAACGCCTCCGGAATGGCCACAGCTCCTCCCCTGGGATATCCCGGGGCCTGATCCCTCAGGGCCCTTTGGGTACACCAGGCCGCTTCTCCCGCCGAAACCCGGGAGAAGGGAATGACAAAGTAGAGCCCCATCATGGTGCTGTTGAAAAGCATGAGGCGAGGATTCTGCCTGACACGGAGGGCATCCTCCTCCAGGTTGACTTCATTCATTGACTTCATGGCCCTATCCGACAGTACAAGAGGGGCGAGCATTCTCTTGAGAAGGGCCGGAATTTGCAGCGGCTTGATACCGAGTTGGCGGAACATGGAGGCGTAGAAAAGCGGAAGGGAACGTATGCGGGTATCTCCCGTGATGTCAAAAGACGGTCCCTGGATGCGCATAAGCGGCTCGTGGCGCAGGAACTGAACAGCCTGCCGGGCCCCGAGCCTGCGCTGGACTTCGCCGATGGGGCCGCGGTTCCCTCGTGAGAAGAAGTGGGCGCCCACATCCACATGGACCCCCTCTTTTTCATAGAAGGAGCAGGCGCCTCCGACCCTTTCGTTCTTCTCCAGAAGGATGACTTTGCAGCCATGGCCGGCCAGGACGGCACCTGCCGCTGTTCCTCCCATGCCTGTCCCGATGATGACCACATCAT
>JAQYVQ010000637.1 GCA_030145435.1 Syntrophobacteria bacterium
GCGATTCTGAACAGCGCGATCCAGGCGGAGAGGGTGAAGAGGGAGGCGATCGTCGTGCCGATTACGATCGAGGCGGCGAGTTGCTCGTCCCCTTTCATCTCCTGGGCCATGATGGCGCTGACAACGGCGGTCGGAGAGGCGTAAATCAGGACAACGAACTGCCGTTCCATTCCGGTGACGTCGAACATTCCCAGGCAGACATAGATCGCGGCAGGGTAGACGATCAGTTTGATAAAGGAGGCCACGGCCGTGGGCAGGATCTCCGTGCGGACCCGCCCGAGGTCCATACTTGCTCCCACCGACAGGAGAGCGGCCGGCAGGGCCATCCGGGCGACGAGGTCGAGGGACCGGTCGATGCTGGTTGGTATGGGCAGATTCAGGGCTGAGAACAGGACGCCGGACATGCTGCCGAGGATAAGTGGGTTCCTGAGAATATCCAGTGACGCCTTTTTCCAGAGGTCACGGTTGTCCGGGTTCTCTGTATGGTGGGGCAGGGCGAGGACGAGCACGGCGAGAAGGTTGTAGACTGGGACCATGAAGCCGACCAGGACTGCAGCAGGCCCGAGAACACTCGGGCCGAAGGCGTTCTCGATGACCGGGAGCCCGACGAACACCATGTTGCTCCGCATCGCTCCCTGGGCGAGCACCCCCCGCCTCGACGGGTCGGACCGGAGGCATGCCAGGTAAACAGCACCTGCCGTCAGCACGGTCACGACCGCGATCGAGCCCATGGCCGCGAGATCAAGGGCCTTCGAGAGCGGTGTCAGGGCGGCGCTCCTGAAGAGCAGGATCGGCCCGGCGACGTAGAACACGAGCTTGGAAAGCCAGGAACTGGCGGCCGGGCCCATCCATCCGATGGCGCCCAGTACGTACCCAAGCCCGATGACCAGGAATACGGGCAGTACGATGTTTACGATTTCGATGAGTGCGTTCATTCGGGTTGGGACGCCGCTTGCTCGAACCCTGGGTGGACTGTGTCCAGGGTCCGCGGTCCATTCACCGGGGCTCCAGCGTCTCCTCCAGTTTCAGCTTGGCAGCCAGATCGCGCAAGGCCGTGCGTATTCCTTCTTCAACCACGGGGTGATAGAAGGGCATGCGAAGCACGCCGTCCACCGTCAGGTCCTGCTGGACCGCCCAGGCCAGTAAGTGGGCCGTGTGCTCCACTCTTGGACCCAGCATCTCGGCGCCCAGCAGGGTGCCTCGCTCGTTTTCGGCATAGATGCGGACGTGCCCCTTGTTCTTGCCCATTACCCGGGAGCGTCCCTGATCGTCGTAGCTGACTTCGCCGATCGTGATGCTCGCCGGATCGAGCCGGCCGTACGGCGTTCCGACCACCGCGATTTGCGGGTCCGAGAAGACCACCGAAAGGAGCGTTCGGCGTACGAAGGCGCGCACGTCCGGGTATTGTGCGGCATTGTGTCCGGCGATGCGACCTTCGTCGGCCGCCTCGTGGAGCAGAGTACGATAGGCCGAGACATCGCCCGCCAGGAAGATGGGAAGGTCTCCAATCTGTGCCGTGCGAGGGTCGACGGTCGGCAGTCCGCGCTCGTCGAGCGGGATCGTCGCACTGGCCGGATCGAGACGCGAAAGGTTCGGGCGGCGTCCGGCCGAGCCCAGCACGTAGTCGACAGTCGCTTCCTGTCTCGAGCCGTCCTGGTCCACCCATTCGAGATGGACCCCCTCGTCGTCGACACGCGTCTCCAGGCCTTCGATACCCACGTGCAGGTTCAGTTCTTGACCGAACACCTCGATCGTCTTCTTCTTGATCACCGGGTCGGAGAGCGGGCCCACGCGCGAGGATGGGGTCAGACACAAGGTGTCGACGCCCAGCCGATGCAGAGACTGCCCGAGTTCAAGGCCGATGACGCCCATGCCGATCACGGCCACGGAGGCCGGGAGATCCTCGAACTCGAAGATATCATCGCTGATGAGAAGTCGATCCCCCAGCCCGGACAGGTTGGACGGGATCCACGGGGACGAGCCGGATGCCACCACGATCGCACCCGCTTCGATGCGTGTGTGATCTTCTACCAGCAACGAGCCCGGCCCGTCGAACCGGGCATAGCCCGCAACCTTCTCCTCCCTCGGGATGTCGTCCACCGAGTCCAGGACGAACCCGACGAAGCGATCCCTTTCACGTCTGACCCGCTCCAGAACCGCCTTCCCGTTGACCCTCGGCCGGCCTTGGATCTCCACCCCGAAGCTCGAAGCCGTGGAGACCTCGTGGGCCACGTCTGCCGAGTGAATCAGGAGCTTCGATGGCATGCAACCGACGCGGGCACAGGTGGTGCCGTAGGGCCCCCCTTCGATCAGGACGACACTTGCGCCTGCTTTCTTCGCCTCCCGGCGGGCTGCCAGTCCTGCGGTTCCGGCCCCTATGATCGCCACGTCGACTTCCCGTTTCTTCATGTTTTCTTGTCTTTCTGCGTGGTGGAAGTTTCCCTCTGCGAGGAGAATAGCATAGAAGGGTCGATCGAGCATCTCCAAGTGAGGAAACCCCGAAGGTCGATCGCTTATTCGTTTTAGACGCAGAGAGCTCCGGTTTCGTCTCGGACAGGGGCTGTTTAGAGAAGACCCTGCTTCATGCGGGGAGGGTGGGCTCCATGGAGCGAGTCGAGCCCCTTGATACGGGGCCCGCGTCGTTCGCTTCACACAGGGTTTCGATGTAGCAGAAACGTCCTTGTTAGGGGATCTCGGCCGCCGTGACGTGAAGGTTGATCAGATTATTGATCTTCTTCCTCAGTTCCGGAGTGAGGTCATCGAACTCGACGCCCACGCGAAAGACAAAGGGGATTCCTTCCGGGTGCCGGATGTACCAGACAGCCTTGCCGCGCAACGTCAGAGGTTCATCGTCGTAAGGGAGTTCGACCGCCAGAATGCACTTTTCGGAGGTCTGCATGTTCGGATCGATCATGTGCAGGCCTTCCCACTCGATGGAGTCGGTAAGCAGGCCCAGGCCATGTTCCGAGATGTCGTACAACTGTGCCGGAAGCTCGGGGCTTGGGTCCTCCGGCCGGGAAGGCAGATGCATTCGGAACCGGACGGGTAGATCGACCCTGTGGCGCTTGGATCTCCGTCGGTTCTTCGCCTCGGCAGTCTTCCGGAAGCCGGTCTTCGACATGATTCGTCCGATCAGGCTGGATGATGTGTCCATTCGCTCTTGTTCCTTTCCCTGGGAGATCCGGTAAGCGATTCTTGCGTGCCCTGTCGTATGGCAAGAAGCGTGCCGAGGCGTGGAAAAGGGTCCAGAACAGGATTAACCTATCGGGATTATTGATCTTTCTGTGGGGGACGCGGTCCACTCGTCAAGGCGGGCTATCGGTCTTCTGGTTACAATTTTGGACTCGAGTCAGCCCCTCGAGTCTTTCTTGTATTTTCTATCGTACAATTCCTTGTCATAGGGGGCCCTTCTGCCAGGGCAGTTCTCCATCGGGCAGAGCATGCAGTTCTCGAAGTGATGCTCCGTGGGGAACCACATCCCGGACACGGACATGCTCGGCTTCATGAAGCAGCTCTCCATGAGCTCCACCCCGATGGAATCCTCCGGGGCCCCGAGGATAGAGAACAGGGCCCGCTGTTCTGAGAGGGACCAACTCTCGATCGAACCCGGGTTCATCATCGAGACGTCGCCCGGATGGTGTTGCTCCTTGATGTGCTCGAGCAGCGCGAAAATGGATGCGCCGAGGGCCAACCCCTTGATCGCATCGGCCCAGAACTTCTCCAGGACGGACGTGAAGGCGCTCGACCATTCCTCGATCTCAACTCCGCAGGTCGCCACAAACGGGAAGACCCTGTGAACCTTTTCGAGGTTGACGGCGAGAACGCGGCTCTTGAACGTTCGACCTTCGATGACGACATGGTCCTCGCCCCTGGACTCGATCAGGCCGGCCTTGTACATGGCCTTGGGCCTTCCGATCGCCTCGGCCCGCGCAGCCATGCCCTCGGTCTCTGCCGCGTAGCTGCCCCCCTCTTTGATCCCCAACTGCTGCTTGAGCTGCGGAAGATCGATTTGCCACGCAACTTCGTCCAAAATCGTCGCATCCATGCGGCGATCATCCTTTGCCGCTACGCGGCTTTGCCCTCGGATCCGTCCGGTTCGGCCTCAACCGTCGCCCTTGCGAGGACGTCCGCGCCCGATGGCAATCTTGGGCAGATCGTCCGAGCCCACCCGTTTCTTGTAAGAAACAATATCGGATTCACGAAATCTCCAGAACCTGCCCTGCTTGCTCGCCCGAAGCTTTCCCTTGCGAGCCAGGTCGATCACGTCGTCCGGACTGCAATCGAGAATATGGGCCACATCCTTCGACTTGAGGAGCGATTCCTTCTTCTTGGTGGTGGCCATGGATCCTGTTCCCTCCATGAAAATCGCAAGCAACTCCGATGCGCTGTCGTCTGCAGCCCGGGAGAACGCAACGCTGTGGCTGCGTTGTCCATGGGCTTCCAGATTGGCTGGTTGAAAGGCGTCAAGCGGTAGAAAGGGTACGGTCGGCTTCCGAGGAACGGCGATTCCTTGAGATTGCAGCTGTTCGCGTCGCCCCTGCATGTGCCGGTCTTGATTGTCGATTATGCCGTAAAATAATATTATAGCAATATGGGGAGGCAAGATCAAGATCCAAACAGCCCTCCCGCTTGCGGATGGAGACGTAAACTATGGATGCACCTCCAGGAAATCGGTGGGGCTGTCCCCAGACTCTGTCCCGACTGGACGAGAAGCACGCCATCTGGCAGAATTCGGTTTGCATCAGCAAGGCGTGTCCGTGAGTTGTCGGTCCGGGTCGTCGGACCCGGCGTTCCTCAATAGCTTGGTAGGATGAGAACACGATGGCATCGCTCCCTTCCGGCACGAAGAGACCCTGGCTGTTTGAAGCCTTCCCCGCACTCGAGCAGGGCGTGCCCTGGACTCCCCTCGTGGAGGCGCCCACGCCGGTTCAGGCCCTCGAGGGCCTCAGCACCCACCTGGGGAGCGAGGTGTGGATCAAGCGTGATGACAAGACCTCTTCCACGTATGGCGGAAACAAGCCGCGGAAGCTCGAGTTTCTGCTCGGCGATGCCCTTTCCCGGGGCTACAAGACGCTCGTGACGGGGGGGGGGATCGGGACGAATCACGGACTGGCGACTGCCGTCTTCGGCCGCAAGCTCGGGTTTCACGTTGTCCTTGGGCTGTTCGGGCAGCCGGTGACGGCCCACGTGCGCAAGAGTCTGCTCCTGTACCACGCATACGGGGCAGAGATGTTCTATATGAGTAATCTCCTGAGCGCCCTGTGGCGGTTCTACGTGGCCGAGCGGATTCGTCGGCGGGACGCCTATTTCATCGCGGGCGGGGGCTCGAGTCCCGTGGGGGTTCTCGGGTACGTGGATGCGGGGTTGGAACTCGCCATGCAAGTGGAACGAAAGGAACTGCCCCTGCCCAAGGTGATCTACCTGGCCGTCGGCTCCAGCGGAACACTGGGCGGGTTGGTTCTCGGGCTGAGGTTGGCCGGGCTGAATACCCGGGTGGTGGGCATACAGGTTGCGCCACGCATCTTCGCCAACCCGAGAATCGCCCTTCGGCTCGCCCGCAAGGCACTAAAACTGATGCGACGCCATGACCACTCTGTGCCCGAGCTGGCGCTGACCCAGGCGGATATGCCCATGGAGGCGGCCTATTACGGGGAAGGCTACGGACATCCGACCGAAGGGGGGCGAAGGGCCCTGGCGCTGATGGCCAGGACAGAGGGCATTGACCTGGATCTGACCTACACGGCCAAGACCCTGAGCGGGCTTTTGCACAAGGTGAGGAGCGAAGGGGTGAAGGGTCCGACGCTCTTCTTGAACACATTCAATTCCGTGGATCTCTCCCCGATGGCGAATCGGGTGGAACCCGGTCTGTTGCCCGAAGAATTCCATCGATTTTTCAAGGGGAAGATGGTGGAGTGAGGCAAGGGTTAGCGGCCCAGACAAGCGGCCTCCACCTCCTCGACGGACTTCGCACACGACTCTGTGAGGATCTCCGGCTCATCCTCGGTCACCAGGACATCGTCCTCGATGCGTATGCCGATGCCCCTGTACGCCTCCGGGGCGTAATCCGCTTCGGATGAAATATACAGGCCCGGCTCGACGGTCAGGATCATGCCGGGTTCAAGTCGGCGCCACGCACCCGCCTCACGGTACCTTCCGACATCGTGGCAATCGAGCCCGAGCCAGTGCGAGGTATTGTGCATGTAGTAATGGTGAAGCCCGATCTCCCCATCTTCGAGCCTCTCTTCCCGGGCATCCTCGTCGGGCGTTTCCGCGCTCTTCAGGCAGATGCGAGCGTGCCGTTCCGGGTCTCCATCGAGCAACCCCAGTTCCACCAGCCTCTCCGCAAGCAGATTGACAACAGAAGAATGAACGGAGTGGACCGTTTCTCCCTTTCGGACGCTCTTGATCCCGACCGACTGTGCCTCGAGGACGATCTCGTATACCCGGCGCTGGGTTTTGGTGAATCTTCCTGAAACAGGGAAGGTTCGGGAGATGTCCGAGGCATAATTGTCGAGCTCACAGCCGGCGTCGATCAGTACGAGGTCCCCTTGGTTCAGCCGGGCGCTGTTCTCCACATAATGGAGAACGCATGCGTTCGCTCCACCGGCCACGATCGTCTCGTACGCCATGGCCTGGGCCCCCCGGGACAGGCAGCAATGCTCGAGCTGGTTCTGCAGTTCCCGCTCGGTCATGCCGGGGGAACAGGCCTTCATGGCCAGCGTGTGAGCGTCCGCCGAGATGCGAGCGGCCCTTTGCATCCGATCGATTTCGTCCGCTTCCTTGATGATCCTCTTTTCATGGACCACGAGGGCTGCGTCGATCAGCTCGGTAGGGGCGCTCACGGCGCCTCTGCGTCCTTTGGTTCGCACCTGGTTGATCCACCCCATCATCCTCCTGTCCCATGACTCTTGCTTGCCAAAGGCGAAGAAGACCCGGTCCACGTTTGAGAGGATTTTGGGCATGGTGCTGTCCAGCTCGTTAAGGGGGTACGCCTCGTCGGCTCCGAAGACCTCCCTGGCCCCCGCGGGCCCGTGGCGCCGGCCCGTCCAAATTTCCTGCTTCGGGTCCCGGGGGCGGGTGAAGAGAACAAATTGTTCTGATTCACCGTTTATCAGAACGGCCAGTGCATCCGGCTCCGGGAAGCCCGTGAGGTAATAGAAATCGCTGTCCTGTCGGAAGGGGAAGGTCGTGTCGTTACTCCGGATGAGTTCGCTTGCCGCCGGAAACACGGCCACTGCGGGCCCCAACCTCTCCATGATCTTCTTCCTGCGATCAGCAAAGACTTCTCTTGAGAATCCTTCCACGTTCGACTCCATTGTCATTTACGTTTAAGGCAGTTGGATGAATTCCTGGCGTGTATCCGTGATTCGGAAGGCGCAAGGGCTGTCCGCCCAAGACCCAAGGTTCACGGAACGGACCTTCCTCCCGCCAATCTCGAATTCGTGTTCGTCACGTACGTGCACGTGGCCGGTGATGATCAGGTCGAAGGGTTCCTCATGAATTGCCCTCTCCGCATGAGAGCGGACCGTTGTTCGTGCACGCTCATCCGAGATCGTCTTGTGCTGGCTCGTGTACCGTCGGCTCGTGCGGCTGGCGACCCTGCCGATTCGGGCCAGGAGGCCTCCCGGCAATCGACTGCCTGCATATTCAATGACCGGTGTGCGAAGAAGCCAGCGAAGAAAGCGGTAGCCCCGGTCGGCCGGATCCAGCAGATCTCCGTGTTCTACCCGAACCCTGAGATTCCCCAGTTGAAACAGGCATGCTCGGTCGTGCACCCGAACGTCCAGGTGATTTTGCCAGAAATCCCGGAGATACAGGTCGTGGTTGCCCTCAAAATAGTGAACCTCCACTCCGCCGGTAACGATCCTGCGCAGGTGGTCCACGATCGGAGAAAACTTCCGGATGAAGTATTCGTGGCCGCCGAGCCAGAAATCGAAGATGTCGCCAACGAGGAACAGGTGGGTCGCCTGGATCCGGGACCCCATGTCCTCGAGAAGACCGAGCAGGACATGAGCTTCCGGTTGATCGAGGTTCTTCAGATGGATGTCTGAGAGGAAATAGGCTTCCGTAGTCATGTCTTCCAGTCGTCGCTGACCATTTCAAAGAGAAAGGGATCTCTCGAGGCCCTTATAACATGCCCGAAAAGGCATTGGAAATCTCTCCGGAGCCCAAGCAAAGCGAGACGGGGACATGGCATAGCCTTTCTTCTTGCATACACACGGGTTAAGAGATAAAGTCTACCTTAGGGGCGGTTGGAGGCGGCAGACAGGTTTCCCATGCGCGGGGTAGCCATGAAGAAGGGAATCTTCCTGACCATAGTCTTCCTGTTCCTGGCGCAAGGCGTGTTCACGGGCGGCTGGGACACGGGACCGATCGGGTCCCGGGAGGCGGCCGCGACCCCTGCCTTCAACGTGAAGCCGATTCACCCCTTGCCGGAGTTTGATGGCCCGGCAGACCTCCAGCCCCGCAGGACGGCCCGGCAAGAGGGGTCCCCCCCCAGCAGGCTCAAGATCAGCTTTCCCGTAGGCTTGCTGGCCACACTGCTGTTCTTTCTGATGTGGAAATTCCTGCAGAGCCAAGAATAGCGATCAGGGATCATGAGCCAGGGAGAGTTCAAGAAGATCGACCAGGACGAAGGGGCCCCGTTGGGGCCTCTTGCGCTTTTGCTGTGCGGCTTTTCGCTTAAGGAGTCCCGAACCGTTTCTTCCTTCCTGGGTACGATTGCCGCCTCGGAGCATCGGGTGGTTCTGTGCACCGAGCCGATGCTCGTGCAGTCCCTCGGGGAGGCCCTGACCACGACCGAAGAATCCCCACCCGTGCCGTCCGACAAGCTCCCCCGGGCCATGGTCCTCTCCGGAATGACCGGCGCCCAGGTCCGTGTCTTCCTGGATCAATACGCTTCCACCCAGCTTCCCCGACCGATCTTCGCTACCGTCACGCCCAGCAACTTGAACTTCACGGTGCGGGACCTCCTGATCGAGTTGCTGCAAGAGCATCGTGCGATGTCAGAGAGGAAATAGTGGCTTTTAGCAGTTAGCTTTTAGCTGTTAGCTCCCAATCACCTCCCCCAACTGCATCCAAAATGGGGGCGGGGTGGGCTAATAGCTAAAGGCTAATAGCTGATGGCCAAAAACCGGGCACGGACACGCACACGGGCACGGGCATGCCCCCGGGCAGCAATCATCCGTCCGGCTGGCTTTCCTTCTTGGGGCGCTTTATGTTCAAACGGGTGTAGATGTGACGTGCCGTGTAGAGCGCTCCGAGAGGGTTGTGTGCCAGGACCCGGTCCTTGACCGCCAGGACCGTGACCGGGGCCTTGGAGTGCTTGATGAACAGTGTGTCGTCTCCCACGCAGAGGCCCAGGATGATGTTCAGTTCCGAGCCTTCGCCATCCAGGATCGCGGCCTGGCCGATCGGGTTGCACATGGGCTGGCGCATGCCGGACAAGACTTTTTCCTCTTCGGGCAGGGCAACGTCCTCTGAACATAGCGCCCCGGACATGCAACAGGCGGAGGAAACCTCGAACCCTTCATTGAGAAGGATGTTGGTGAACATCTCCGCCTCCTGCGACAGGCCCACGCAGAAGGCGAGACCGACTCGTTTGCACCCCCGGAGCTTCGCGTAGAGCACCGTCTCCTCCACCCGGGTCAGCTTCCCATACTCCTTCCACGTTCTGGCAACGTCCTGTGCCATTCGCTGGTTTTCAGTCTCTTCGAGCTTGTGTTTGGCCTCTTCCAGCACCTCGGTGCGTGTCAGGGTCGGACAGAACGCCGGGGCCTTGCTCAGATCACCGTGGAAGCAGCCCTTGTTAGGGCAGTAACTACACTGGATCTCCGGATTCTTCATGACGAGTCTCCTCTCGGCTTGTGTTGGGATTCAAGGGTGGAATGTCCTTTGTGGACTGTGCGAGCGCGATGGTCATGGACCCGGCCACGACCAGGGTCGCGCCCACACCGGAGAGAACATTGAGTGGTTCGGAAGCCACGACTTCGGGCCACAGGGCCGAGCCGATGCGGATCATCAGCAGGGTGGCAATCGGGGTCAACGACAGGACGGCATTGACTCGCGAGGCCTCCCAATGGGCCAGGGCCTCGGAGAACGCTCCGTATGCGATCAGGGTGTTGAAGGCGGCGAAGACGAGCAGCCAGAAGCGAAGGGTGCCCAGATCCAGGACCGTTTGTGGCGATGCGACCGGAAAGAGGAGAATTGTGCTTCCGGAATAGACGACCCACATGACGGCTGCGGACGACATCACGCTCAGAAGCTGCTTTTGTGCGAGGGCATAGATCGCCCAGGCGACGGCGGCCAGGAAAATGAGGATCATCCCGAGCGAGTAGTCGCCGGTCTCTAAAAGAATCTCTCCAAGCCTGTCATTGAAAAAGAGCGCCATGCCGGACGCAAGAACGAAGAGGCCGAACCATTGTGCCTTCACGAAGCGTTCCCGGAAGACGACCAGGGCGCCCATCATCGCCATGGCCGGGGCAAGTTGGATGAGCACCTGCGCCGAACCGGCCGAGGTGTGGGAAAGGCCGAGGATGTAGAGGACGTAATTTCCGCCCAGGCCCAGGGTAACGACGGCCAGCAGGATCAACACAATCGAGCACTGTCCCCGTAGTCTCGGAAGACCTCTGCGTAGCGCCAGATAGGAACCGAGCAGGACGGCGGACGCCATGAACCGGTACCAGGTGATCGTGTAGCCGTCCATCGCTTCCAGGGTGATCTGCAGGGCGATGGGCAGAAGGCCCCACATGAACACAGTGAGGAGTGAGAGGCCAAGACCCAGCCTCCACCGTCCGGAGGGATGATGCATTCGCATGAGGGACTCTCGAGAGGATGTGTGCCTGGGAGGAAGAGTATAGGGGCGCCCGGAATCCCGGTCAAGTTGCCC
>JAQYVQ010000641.1 GCA_030145435.1 Syntrophobacteria bacterium
GAATCCGGCGTGTACGACGCCCGACCCACGAGGCCGGCCCTCTCGGTGGGCGACCCGTGCCTGAATCCCGGGGCGGGCATGGTCGGCGGGCTGGCGGACGTGATGGGGATGTTCCTTCAGGGAGGGTCGGTGGACGTGGGCTTCCTGGCGGGCAGTCAGGTGGACAAGTACGGGAATATCAACACCACGGTCATCGGCGACTACGATCAACCCAAGAGCCGCCTGCCGGGCAGCGGTGGGGCGAACCCGATCGGGGCCCTGGCGAAACGAGTCATCATCATCGCCCTGCACGACACCCGCCGCCTGGCCGAAAAGGTGGATTTCATCACCACGCCGGGCTACATAGACGGTGCCGGTGCGCGGGAACGCTGGGGCCTGCCGGAAAATACGGGCCCATCGATCCTCATCACGAACAAGGCCCTGCTCCGGTTCGATCGGGAGACCGGGGAAGCGTATCTGGCCTCGTATCATCCGGACAGCTCGGTCGATGAAGTCGTCGAACGGACACCGTGGGACCTCAAGGTTGCCGACGACGTACACGAGACCGAACCGCCCCGGGCCGAAGAGCTGAAGGTCTTGCGTGAGATCGTAGACACCCTCGGCCTGATCAACATCTATGAAAAGAAGGGCTACGTCTGACGGCGAAGGACGATCGAGAAGGTTCTTCGAAGGCTGCCAAGAAGTGTGTATTTTTCAGGGGGGACTTCATGAACGAGACACGTAAACTCGCTGCCTTTTGTGCCGGCCTGACCCTTGACCGGCTTCCCGGAGAGGTCGTCCAGAAGGCGAAGGCCTGCATCCTGGACTACATCGCCAACGTGTACGGATCTCTCGAACTGGATGCCGTCTCCAGGGTGGTTTCGTATGTCCGTGCTCTCGGAGGGCCGGAGACTGCCACTGCCCTCGGTTGCGGGTTCAAGACAGGGATCCATCAGGCCGCCTTCTTGAACGGAGTTACCGCCGAGGCGATCGAGGCACAGGACGGCCTCCGATTCGGGGGAAATCATTCCGGGACCGCGGTCATCCCGGCGGCACTGGCCGTGGCGGAGGAATCGGGGCTGGGGGGTAAAGAGGTCATCGAAGCGGTCGTGGCAGGCTACGAGGCAGCGAACCGCATTTCCGCTGCCATCCACCCGAGTCACACCCTGTCAGGCTTCCTGCCCACCGGCACCTGCGGCACCTTTGGGGCCGCCTGCGCGGCCGCCCGACTGATGGGGCTCGACGAAGAGGGGATGCTCAACGCCCTGGGAAACGCGGGCTATGTGGTACCCCTTTCGATGGGTGAACAGCTGATGGGCGGGTTCACGGTGAAGATCATCCAGGGAGGCCAGGCTGCGTCCTGCGGCCTCACAGCCTCCGGTCTCGCCCGGGCCGGGATCACGGGCGCTCCCTACGTTCTGGAAGGGTCGGAGCTGAACGGGGGCTTCACCCAGATCACGATAGACGGCGAGCCGGCCCTGGACAGGATCACGGATCGTCTGGGCGAGCACTACACGCTCATGGATGTCTACTTCAAGCCCTACACGGCCTGCCGACACACCCACGGAGCCGCCCAGGCCGTACTGGCCCTCGTCCGGGAAAACCATTTCGACCCGGAAGAGGTCGAGACCCTTGACGTACACACCTACGGCATTGCCCTGCTGGCGGTGGGCAAGCCGATCCACGAGAACGCGAGCTTCGTCACGGCCCAGTTCTCGATACCCTATGTCGTGTCCGCCACTTTGCTCGACCGGGAACTCGGCCCCAGACAGCTGACCGAAGCTCGCGTTGCGGACCCCGTTCTCCTGGCCTTCTCTGAGAAGGTGAAGGTCCACTGTGACGACGAGTTGAACCAAGTCTACCCGGAAAAGACCTCGAGCAGGGTGGAGATCACCTTCAAGGGAGGACGGAAACTCATCAAGCAGGTTGACATCCCCAAGGGGGATCCGAGAGACCCGATGACCCTCGATGACCTGAAGGAAAAAGTGAGGCACTTTGCGGGCGAGAGGGAGAAACAGAGGCTGGAAACGGTAATCAACCGGATTGCGGATCTGGAGAATGTTCGCGACATAAGTGAATTGACAGAAATCGTGTAGGAGAAGCGGAAATGGACTTCAATCTGACAGACGAACAGAACATGTTGATCGAAACCCTGCGGACCATGGGGGAACGGGAGAAATTCAAGGACCTGGCAAGGGAAGTGGACGCGTCGGGCGAGTTTCCCGAGCACCTCATGCCCAAGTTTGCCGAAATGGGGCTGCTCGGGATGGTGCTTTCCCCGGAATACGGGGGTGGGGGCCAGCCCGCCATCAACGCGATCCTGGCCATCGAGGAGCTGGCAAAGTTCAGCCCCATGATCGCCGGATCCGTGTTCGAGTCGAACGTAGGGCCTGTCCGGGCCATCGAT
>JAQYVQ010000650.1 GCA_030145435.1 Syntrophobacteria bacterium
CAAAGGGAGGGGTCGCCATGTATGATTTTATGCTGACACCTGAGGAGCAGGCACTGAAGCAAGAGGTAAGGAAGTTCGCCAGGGAAGAGGTTTCGAGCGACTTCCTGAGGGCCCTGGACAAGGACGAGATCGTCTATCCCCGGGAGTTCGTCGAAAAGCTTGCCGAACACAACCTTCGGGGCATTCGCTTTCCCAAGGAGTACGGTGGCAGGGAAATGAACTGGGTTGCCGACGTGACCGCCACCGAGGAGATCGGCTGCCTGGGGATGGCACTCGGCTGCGCCTTTGTCATGCCCTCGATTGTGGGCGAGGCGCTGAACACGTTCGGCACAGAGGACCAGAAAGAGAGATACCTGCGGCCCTACATCGCAGGCAAGCTCGTTTCTGCAGAGGCGCTGACAGAGCCGCGGGGCGGGTCAGACTTCTTCGGGGCCACGACTCGGGCCGTGCTGGAGGGGGACCACTTTATCCTCAACGGCCAGAAACGCTTCGTCGTCGGCGCGGAGGGGGCGGACTTCTTCACGGTGTACTGCAGGACGAATTTCGAGCCGGATGCCCACAAGTACAACCGGATCAGCATGCTCCTGGTCGACAAGGGCCCGGGGGTGGAGACCGAGTACCAATACGGTCTGATGGGATGCAGGGGGGGCGGAACGGGAAGGCTCGTCTTCCGGGACGCAAAGGTTCCCAAAGAGAACCTGGTGGGAGAGCTTCACGGTGGCGCCCTGGTCTTCAATCAAATGATGATCCCGGAGAGGCTCACCTCTGCCGCCGGTTGTCTTGGCGTGTGGGGAGCACTGGACCTGGCGGTGCGTTACTCGGACAAGCGCACGGCCTTCGGAAAGCTCATCCGGAAGTTCCAGGCGATCAACTTCATGGTGGCCGACTCGATCATGCAACTCGACGCGGCTCGGGCCCTGACCTACATGGCCGCACGTGCCGTGGACGAGAATTACCCGAACGTGCGACGGATCGTCAGTGAAGCGAAGAGATTCGCCACCGAGTCGGCCTGGACTGTGGTGAACAACGCCATGCAGATCATGGGAGGCATCGGCTACACAGACGTTTACCCGATCGAACGGTCTCTGCGGGACATCCGGCTTGCCCTGATCTGGACCGGCACGAGCGAGATCATGAACCTCCTGATCCAGCACGAATACTTCAACGAGGTTCTCGGCTCGGACTACAACAAGAGGGAGATGGAAAAGGATGCCATGCAGCCCGACGAGAGCGAGCGCTGCTTCACGGACGAGGACATGTGGAATGTCCATGAAAGCAAGGTGGCCGGCTAGTTCGGTGATTCGGAAATATCGCTATGTTTCAGGAGGCTTGGCTTTCGGTGCTGATCCGGGTTCCGTCTCCGATTTGCTTGGGCTCCGTCTCTCCCTCCCCCTACAAGCCCAAGGAAGAGCTGTTAGAGCCAACGAAAAGGTGTCAGGAACCTTCTTGTGCTCTAGGCTCTCCACCGCTGCTGAACCGACTGAAAAAGGTTCCTGACACCTTTTCTTGCAGAGTCGCCCGGCGCAAATCTCCGACGGAACCCGGACCAGCACCGAACAACCTTTGATCTGCCAGTGAAACATAGCGGCAAATTTCTGCCTGACCAGACTGTCGAGCCACCTTGCTTTGCACGGGACTGAGATCCGGAGAGGGGAAAGACCGAGTGTTTGATCAGAAGCCGAGAGGGCGCCGACTGCGGGAGACCCGACTGTCGAGCCGCCTTGTTTTGCATGGGGCTGTGATCCGGAAGGGGGAATGAGCGAATGTCGGGTAGGAAGCTGGAGGGAGAGGATCTGAGGGTGTTCCTCGTGAACAACTGGATGACCCACGACGCGATCTGGTACGGCGAGGCGGCGTCCCGGTTCGGGATGGCCGAGGCGAGCCCCATGAACCTGCGGGTGTGCAGATCCCTGGGGAATGTTGAGTTCAAGCGTTTCATGAAGGCCACCGGCGCCTCGCGGCCGGATGGAATCGCGACGGTAAAAGAAATGTTCGACCAGGCCTGGAGCGTGTTCGTCCCTCCTGCCTTTGATGCAGAGGTTGATTTCCGGGATGACGATACCCTGGTCATGAAGAACGCAGAGTGCTTTGCCCACAAGGGAATGGTGAGGACAGGGCGCATCGGGGAATACGAGTGCGGCATCTTCGAGCGGATCGAGGGTTGGTTCGACGCCATGGGACTGGACTACACGCGGACCCCTGATCTCAGCCGGTGTCTGAAGTACAAGGGAGAGGAGTGTGTCGTGACCATCCAATTTCGGTTCGAGGAAAAAGAGGATCCGGTTCGGTGAGTGCTGCCACCCTGCACGCCCTGCGAGAAAAGGAACGGGAGTCCCGGAGGGAGTTGATTCTCTTGGCGGCCCGGAAGCTCTTCGCGGAAAAGGACTTCAGGAGCGTCACGGTCCGGGAGATCGCCAGGGCTGTCCAGGTGAGCCCAGGAACGATCTACCGCTACTACGAGAGCCTGGACGACCTGTTCCTCGACGTCTTCTTCGCCGGGGCCCTGGACCTGACCGAACTCATCGATGGGGAGCGCAACAAAGGGGAGGGTTGTTCCCTGCGGAGGTTCTGCGAGATCTACGTGGGGTACCTGAACGAGAACATGTCCTTTTACCAGATGATGGGCCACTTCATGCTCGGCGGAAGGCTCTCCCCCGAGGCCACAGAGAGACTGAACCCGATCATGCGAGAGCTGATGGACAGCATCGAGGGGATCGTGAGAGAGGCGGCCCTCGAAGGCGAAACCCGACTGGTTGCCCATGCCCTTTTTTCGGCTCTGAACGGTGTGATGATCAGCTACGCGCGGTACCCGGGACGAAGCTTGGAAGAGATCCGGCGCCACACGCTGCGGCTCGCAGCGGTGGTTGCCGGTTTCTTTGAAAGGGAGACTTGAGAAAAGTGGGTCCAATCTCTACCCTGGTTGTCTGGAAGGAACGGGCATTCCCGGCCACAGCCGGGCTCCATGATTCAGCAACAACCAACCGGAGGAGAGGCACCATGAAAGACGTATACAAGGACTTGGCCCAGAAGCTGGACGGGTTGCCTCAGGGGTATCCCGCTACAGAGAGCGGTATCGAATTGAAGATCCTCCAGAAGATTTATTCTCCGGAGGAGGCGGAGATGGCCTTGAAGATCAGGCCCATTCCTGAGACGGCCGAGGTTATCGCTCAGAGGCTCGGAAAGCCGGCGTCCGAGATGGAGGCCATCCTGGACGACATGGTCGGGAAGGGTCAGATCGGGTCCTTCAAACACCTCGGCCAACAGATGTATATGTTCTTCCCCTTCGTGATCGGGGTCTACGAGTTTCAGCTGGACCGAATGGACAAAGAGCTGACCGAGATGTTCGAGGAATACGCACCCAGGCTCCTGAGGGAGTTTGGGGGGCACGCACCGGCCGCGGCCCGGGTGGTGCCGATCAGCAAGGATGTCGGTGCCGATCTCCTGGTCCATCGCCACGACGACGTTCGCGGAATGATCGAGGAGGCCAAGTCGTTCAAGGTGCTGGACTGTATCTGCCGGAAGGAGCAGGCCCTGGAGGGGCACCCGTGCAAGCACACTGTGGAGGTCTGCCTGGCCTTCTCGAACGAGGAAGAGGCCTTTGAAAAGGACCCGCTTGGCAGAGTCATCTCTCAGGCTGAAGCCTTCGCGGTCCTCGACAAGGCGGAGGAGGAGGGGCTGGTGCACTGTACCTACAACGTGCAGAGCGGCCAGTCCTTCGTCTGCAACTGTTGCCCCTGCTGCTGCGGGATTCTCCGGGGGGTCAAGGAATACAAAGCACCTTATATCCTGGCCAAGAGTAATTTTGTGGCCCTCATCGACCAGGATAATTGTGTCCAGTGCGGCGTCTGTGCGGACGAGCGGTGCCCCATGGAAGCGATCGTTGAAGAAGACGGCGACTACAAGGTGATACCCGAGAGATGCATCGGGTGCGGCGCCTGTATTTCCACATGCACCACCGCCGCGATCCAACTCGTCCGGAGACCCGACTCTGAGCAGGACACGCCGCCGGCAGACTTGGTGGATTGGACGATGAAGCGGGCCGCCAACCGCGGGGTCGAGTTGAAGCTTGATTAGCCCATTAGCTTGATGTCGCGCCAGCTCTGTGATCCCGGGGGAAAAGGTGTCAGGAACCCTTTTTCTGACACCTTTTTCGCCGTGTACCCATGCGGGTTACAGGGTTTTCACACCAGTCCTGTGATCCCGGGCGAGAAAGGTGTCGGGAACCCTTTTCCTGGCACCTTTCTCGCCGTGCAATCATGCGGACTTCAGGGTTTTCACACCAGCTCTATGATCACGGAAATCGATGAACTGCTTCATCCTCGCGTAGGCACGAAGAGCGCGTTCCGGCGTCGGATAGACCGGAATCCCGGCGCCGCAGAGCGGCTCGAGCCAGCTTTCGAGTTGAGCGAAACCCGGATAGGCAACCGCAATGAGTGGTTTATCCGTTCCCTTGCGGATGCGCACCAGGCCGTCTTTGTACACCTGATTCGTTTCGTCCGATATCCCGCCCCCGAGCACCACGATCGCATCCACGTTCCGGTCTTCGGTCAGGGCCTGCAGGGTGTCCAGGTAAAGGTTCAGCGCAAAGGATGCGGACAGACCTACGTCCACTGGGTTCCGGTAGCTCGTTCCGGTCGCGGGCAGGATGGCCTTGAGCCGTTCCCGGGTCCCTTCCTCAAGGGAGGCCATTGTGAGGCCCCATCGCTCCGCCGCATCGGCAGCCGACACCACCGGCCCCCCGGGCCCG
Source organism: Syntrophobacteria bacterium (assembly GCA_030145435.1). GTDB lineage: Bacteria > Desulfobacterota > DSWW01 > DSWW01 > DSWW01 > S015-6. The sequence goes on from JAQYVQ010000650.1 coordinate 4,748, forward strand.
GAGACGAGGACGATCCTGCCTTCTCCCTCCCACGGCAAGTAGTGCATGGCCATGACGAGATCCATCATCTCCTCGAGATCGCTCACGTCCAGGACGCCGTGCTGCTGGAACAGGGCCTTCCACAGTTCTTCGTCCCCGGAGAGGGAACCCGTGTGGGAAGCGGCAGCCCTTTGACCGGCCGCGGTCCGTCCCACCTTCCACATGATCAGGGGCTTGCGACCGGCAATGGACTCCATTGCCCTGGCCAGGGCTCTTCCGTCTCGCACCCCTTCGGTGTAGGCGCAGATCAGCCGGATGTCCGGTTGCCTTCCCATCCACTCGAGCAGTTCGGGAAGGTCCACGTCACACCCGTTTCCGTAGCTGACCGCGTGACGGAAGAAGAGCTTGCGTGGCTCGAAGGCCTTCATGAGCAGGTTACACAGGGAGCCGCTCTGGGATATGAGACCCACGCTTCCGGATTCCCGGGGCATCTCCGGGAAGAAGGCGAGTCCGGCACTCGAAGAGTGAACCCCCATGCAGTTCGGACCCAGGAGGCGAAAACCTCCCTTCCTCGCGATCTCCTTTAAGCGTTCCTGTTCGTCGAGGCCCTCCCGTTCTCCACTTTCCCCGTATCCCGAGGTATAGAGGATCACGCTCTTCACTTTCTTTCTCGCGCAGTCCTCCAAAACGTCCATCACCCGCGTCCGGGGCACCATCACGATCACCATGTCGACCGGGTCCGGCAGGTCGGCGACACAAGGGTAGGCTCGAAGACCTTCGATCTCCGTGGCATTCGGGTTCACGGGATAAATCGGCCCGGGAAAACCCTGGTCCTTGAGCGCCATTAAGAACAGAGTGCCTATCTTAAAAGTCCGGGGGATTCCGACCAGGGCGACGGACCTCGGGGAAAAAAGGGTCTGCAGATCTTCCATTCTTGTTGACCTCATCGATGCTGGGTGTTTCGTCGGGTGGACTCCCCTAGCAAAAGGTTGGGCACTTGGCTATAATTCCCCCATAGAGTAAGAAGCCAACCCATCAGGAATCACTGTTTGGGGAACGTACGAACGATGAATACGGGTTCCGGGATGAATATGGGTTCCGGGATGAATATGGGTTCCGGGATGAATATGGGTTCCAGCCTGTTCATGCTCGTCGGCGCAACACTCTTTCTGGTTGCTTTTGGCCTCCCCCTTCTGTTATGTCCAATGACATGGGCGCGCCGCATTGGCTGGTCCCTTCCTCAGGAAAAGGACCTTGCCAATTACCTGGGAAGATCTCTCGGCGGTGTCGTCATGGCCGTGATCATCATGGCCTTCCTGGCAGCGAGCGACCCGTGGAAATACCGATTCGTGTTCGAGATGCTGGTTCTCATCGGCATCTTCATGGTGGGTGTACATCTTTATGGATTCGTGAAGAAGAATCAACCTCTCATCGAGCATTTAGAGATCGTGATGTATTCGCTCCTGAGCCTGTTCGCATGGTATTTCTATCCCCAACCCCCCGGCTAGGGCTGGAGGCCTTTACCCCTGGGGCAACCTCAAACAAGGTGGGACGACATGGAACGGGGCAGAAAACGAAAGCATCTCAGGTTGATCAAGACGGATCACCCGGACAAGTCGATCTCTGACGCTGAACGGGAACTCCTGGACGAGCTCGAGAACCTGGAAGAACTCGAGTTCCAGATCCTGACGGGAGCCCCCGACTGGACCGTTGCCATCGACAGACG
>JAQYVQ010000014.1 GCA_030145435.1 Syntrophobacteria bacterium
AAGGTCATCTTAGGGGACGAACAGATCTTTTACGTCATGCGCATTCTCAACAACGGCATGACGATCATGATCCCAAAGTGCAATGTGAATTCCGTCGGCCTGCGGCAGGTGATATCCGAGAATGAGGTGAACGAGGTCTACTCGATCCTGAAGCAGAAGGAGGAGCCTCAGGAGAACCACCAGACCTGGAATCGAAGGTACCGACAGTATACCGAGAAGATCAAAACAGGGTCCGTGTTCGAGATCGCCGAAGTGCTCAGGATCCTGTTTCGCCTCAAACGGGTGAAAGAACTCTCTTTCGGCGAGAAGAAGATCCTCGACACGGCACAGAACCTGCTGATCAAGGAGATCTCCGTGGCGAAGGAACAGAAGGAAGAAACCACCCGCGAGGAGATGCAGAGCTTGCTCATGGGTTGAAGGTTGCCCTCCCACCTTTTACTAATTTCATCCGACAACGTAAGATTATAACGAGCGACAGGACCCGTTTCGGCGTCCTGAGAGGGCCGTTTGTAGCGTTGCCGCACGCTATGAGGAGCGAGATCTATGCATCCACCAGCGTTGACGTTGTACAACACCCTCACCCGGACGAAGGAGCCGTTCTCTCCCTTGGTCGAGGGAGAGGTGCGGATGTACGTGTGCGGGCCGACGGTCTACGACCTGAGTCACCTCGGGCATGCCAGAAAAGAGGTGGTCTTCGATGTCATGGTCCGCTATCTTCGGTTTCGAGGGTTTCGTGTCCAATACATTCGAAACATCACCGATGTGGATGACAAGATCATCGTTCGGGCGAAGGAAGCAGGCGTCTCCTGGGAGCAGATCGCCCGCGAGTTCGAGCAGGCCTTCCAGGATGACATGGACGTGCTGGGGGTCATGAAGCCGGACCATGAGCCGAGGGCCACAGAGACCATTGCGGAGATGCAGGAAATCATCCAGATGCTCCTGGACAAGCAGTTCGCCTATGTCTCCGAGGGCAGCGTCTACTTCGCGGTGGAGGCCTTGGAGGACTACGGGAAGCTCACCCACAGGAAGGCCGAGGAGATGATGGCAGGTGCGCGGGTCGAGGTGGACGAGTCGAAGAGGAACCCGCTCGATTTCGCCTTGTGGAAGGCCTCCAAGCCTGGAGAGCCCTCCTGGCCGAGTCCCTGGGGCGAAGGAAGGCCCGGCTGGCACATCGAGTGCTCTGCCATGAGCCGCAAGTTCCTGGGCGAGACCCTGGACATCCACGGAGGGGGCGTGGATCTGGTCTTCCCTCACCATGAGAACGAGATCGCCCAATCCGAGGCCGCCACGGGAAAGCCCTTCGCACGCTGGTGGGTCCACAACGGACTGCTGACCGTGGAGAAGGAGAAGATGGCGAAGTCGCTCGGCAATTACATCACCATCCGGGACGCCCTCTGCGAGCTGCATCCGGAGACCCTCCGCATGTTCTTCCTGTCTCATCACTACAGGTCGCCCGTGGATTTCTCGAAAGACGCCGTGGGCAGGACCAAGAAGAACCTCGACTACTTCTACAACACGCTGCTCAGGATCGAGGAGATCTGCGGGAAGGAAGACGAGCCTCCTCGTGTCGGTGGGGAAGGGACGAAGCAAACGCCGCCCGAGGGGATGGAACCGGGAGACCTCGAGACCGTCAGGACCATCGCCAGCCGTTTTCAGGGGGAGATGGATGACGATCTAAACACCGCCGGGGCCCTTGGGGAGTTGTTTCGTGCGGCCACCGTCCTCAACCGGTGGATCGACGAGGGTGACCCCGTCCGGTCGGAAGAGGGAAAGGACGTGCTGCAGGCCTTCCGGCGGGAGTTGAAGGAGATCGGCCGGGTTCTCGGGCTCTTCCGCGAGAATCCCCTTCCGTGGTTCCAACAGATCAGCACGCCGGAACAGCCGGGTGGAGCCGACCTTTCGGACGAGGCGATCGAGGCAATGATGCAGCAGAGGGAGACGGCCCGGAAGGAAAAGGACTGGGCCACGGCGGACCAGATTCGGGACGAATTGGCAAGTCGGGGAATCGTGCTGGAAGACACACCGCACGGCACGCGTTGGAAGCGTAACGCATAGATCGGGAATGGTGGGCAAGGAACCGGTGGATCGATTCGAGCTCGTTTCTGAATTCGAGCCAAAGGGGGATCAGCCGAAAGCGATCGCTGATCTGGTGGAGGAGGTCCACAGGGGCGCCAAGCACCAGGTGCTCCTGGGCGTCACCGGCTCCGGCAAGACCTACACCATGGCCAACGTCGTGGCAAGGGTCAACCGGCCCACCCTGGTCATCGCCCCGAACAAGACCCTTGCGGGACAGCTTCACGGAGAGTTCCAGGCCCTCTTCCCGAACAACGCGGTCGAATACTTCGTCAGTTACTACGACTATTACCAACCTGAAGCCTACCTGCCTACCACGGACACCTACATCGAGAAGGACGCATCGATCAACGAAGAGATCGACAGGATGCGCCATTCCGCCACCCGCTCCCTGTTCGAGCGTCGTGATGTGATCATCGTTGCCAGCGTGTCGTGCATCTACGGGATTGGGTCTCCGGAGAACTACCATCGGATGCTCCTGTTCATCGAGCAGGGAGAGACCCTGCTGCGGGAGAAGCTCCTGGATCGACTGGTCGAGCTCCAGTACGCCCGGAATGATCACGATTTCTACCGCGGCACCTTCCGCGTGCGGGGAGACGTGGTGGACATCTTCCCCGCCTATGAAGACGAGCGTGCGGTGCGCGTCGAGTTCTTCGGGGACACGGTGGAGGTCCTGAGCGAGATCGACCCGTTGAGGGGAAGGGCCATGAGGGAACTCAAGAAGGTGGCTCTCTGGCCGGCCAGCCACTACGTGACAGCCGCCGACCGCCTGGACAAGGCGATCGAAGGGATCGAGCAGGAACTGGATGAACGTCTCCAAACGCTGAAGGTGGAGAACCAGATCCTGGAAATGCAGCGCCTGGAGCAGCGAACCCGCTACGATCTGGAGATGCTGCGCGAGATGGGGTACTGCACGGGGATCGAGAACTACTCGAGGCATCTCGACGGACGGGTCCCCGGAGAGCCCCCGTACACGTTGATCGATTACTTCCCGAAGGATTTCCTGATCTTTCTCGACGAGAGCCATCTGACGGTCCCCCAGTTGACCGGGATGTATCATGGAGACCAGTCCCGGAAGCGAACCCTGGTGGAGCACGGGTTCAGGCTGCCCTGTGCCCTGGACAACCGGCCGCTGAACTTCGGCGAGTTCGAGGAGCGCGTTCATCAGGCCTTCTATGTTTCCGCCACGCCCAGCGATTACGAGCTCAAGAAGAGCGGCGGCGTGTTCGTGGAGCAGGTCATCCGGCCGACCGGCCTGGTCGACCCTGAGATCACTGTCGAGAAGGCGACCCATCAGGTGGATCATCTCCAGGCAGAGATCAGGAAGACGGTGGACCAGGGCGGCAGGGTTCTCGTCACCACGCTTACGAAGCGGATGTCGGAGGATTTGACCGAATACTACCATGAAGCCGGGATCCGCGTCCGATACCTTCATTCGGACATCAAGACCCTCGAAAGGATGGAGATCCTCCGGGACCTCCGGTTGGGGAAATTCGACGTCCTGATCGGGATCAACCTGCTCAGGGAGGGGCTCGATCTGCCCGAAGTGGCCCTGGTGGCGATCCTGGACGCGGACAAGGAAGGCTTCCTTCGATCCGAACGCTCTCTGATCCAGACCTTCGGCCGCACCGCGCGTAACGTGCGAGGACGGGTCATCCTGTATGCGGACACGGTGACCCCTTCCATGGCCCGGGCCATGGAGGAGACCGAGAGGAGAAGGAAGAAGCAGCTCGCCTACAATCGGAAGCACGGGATCACGCCGGAGAGCATCGTGAAATCGATCCGGGAGGTCCGGGCCTCGGTCTACGAGGCGGATTATGGACCCATCCCGGTCATTGAAGAGGATAGACCTGCCTACGGGAGCCTCGAAGATCTGCGTGCGAGGATCCGCTCGCTGACCCGTGAGATGCGGGAGAAGGCCGCCCGGCTCGAGTTCGAGAGGGCGGCGGAAATCCGCGATCAACTCAAGGAGCTTCAGAAGGCAGAGCTGGAGTTGGCGTAAAGCGGAGCGAAGGATGCACCCCATCGAGGAAATTATTCCCCGCCTGCCCGTACAGCCCGGTGTGTACCTGATGAAAGGGGACGAGGGGAAGGTTTTGTACGTGGGCAAGGCGAAGAATCTGAGAGCCCGGCTTCGATCGTATGTCGGCCCCGGCGCCGAAGCCTACCCCAAGGTTCGTTTCCTCATGCCCAAGGTCAAGGAGCTGGACCACATCGTCACGAAGACGGAAAAAGAGGCCCTGCTGCTCGAGAACACCCTGATCAAGCGATACCGTCCCCGATACAACGTGAACCTCAGGGACGACAAGACCTACCTGCACATGATGGTCGATCGGAGCCATCCCTTTCCCCGTTTCGTGCCGGTCCGCAGGCCGCAGGGCAAGCCGGGAAGGCTGCTCTTCGGACCCTACTCCTCTGCCGCTGCGATGCGGGACACGCTGAGGCAGATCCACAAGATGTATCCGTTGCGGACCTGCAGCGACCGCGAATTCCAGACACGAAAGCGGCCCTGCCTGCAGCACCAGATGGGGCGATGCTCCGGCGCCTGCGCGCGTGAGATCTCGGCTGAGAAGTACAACGACATGGTGGATCAGGCGATTCTCATCCTGCAGGGGAAGATCGATGAGGTCGTGCGCATCCTCGAGAAGGAGATGAAAGAGGCATCCGATCACATGCGCTTCGAGGAGGCGGCACAGATCAGAGATCGCGTCCGAAGCATTCGGCTGACCATGGAGCGTCAACGGGTCGTCGGGAGCCAGGAAGAGGACCGGGACGTGATCGGTCTCTACGGGGAAGGCGGGCACGTGGAGATATCGCTCCTTCTGATCCGGGAAGGAAACCTGGTCGAGCGCCGGGGGTTTCCGTTTTCGGAAACGGTGATTCCCGCGTCCGAACTCTTGCGATCGTTCCTGTTGCAGTACTACTCGCAGCCGGGTCGATCGATTCCCGCGGAGATCCTCTTGCCCCTGGAGTTGGAGGACCGGGAAGCGGCGGAGGGGTTCCTCAGCGATCTGCGGGGAGCGTCCTGCTCGCTCAGGACGCCGAAGAGGGGGGAAAAGAAACAGCTCATCTCCCTGGCCGAGCTGAATGCGAAGTCCCTGTACGAGGAACACGTGGGGGACGACCGGCGTCGGCTCACGGTGCTTCTGGAGATCCAGAAGAAGCTTGCGATGGGGAAGCCGCCGAACCGGATCGAATGCTTCGACATCTCGAACCTTCGGGGGGAGATGGCTGTGGG
>JAQYVQ010000037.1 GCA_030145435.1 Syntrophobacteria bacterium
TATGTCTACCTTGGCAGCGAGAAACTGCCACCCACTTCTTCGCGAAAAGGAGGTTCACAACATGGACTACCGACTCAACCGAAAACAGGAGGCATTCCGGAAGGAATTCGTTACCTGGCTTGAGAAGAACCTTCCTCCGGGCTGGGACCCTTTCCGTTTCCGAAACTACGATTCCCCCGAGGCCTGGGGGGGCGCTTATCGTGATTTTCAAAAGCGCCTCTTCGAAGGGGGGTACGCTGCCATGCACTATCCCAAGGAGTATGGAGGACAGGGCAAGAGCTTGATGGAAGAGGTGATCGTCATGCAAACCCTCGCATCCACATGCATGGAATTGCGAGGTCCGGGAATCATCATGCACGGCATGGCCGCCCCGACGATCCTTCACTGCGGGAACGAGGAACAAAAACGGAAGTTCCTACCCAAGATCATTGACGGAACTCACATCTGGTGCCAGGGATTCAGCGAACCGAACGCCGGGTCCGATGTGGCCAACGTTTCTACCCGGGCCGTGAAAGAGAATGGCCACTACATCCTTAACGGACAAAAGGTCTGGACGAGTGTTGCCCACATGTCGGACTACTGCATCCTCCTGGTCCGAACGGACCCGAACGTGGCCAAACACAAGGGACTGAGCTACCTGCTTCTGGACATGAAACTGCCGGGGGTCGAGATCAGGCCTACGACCCAGATCACGGGCGGAGCCGAATTCAACGAACTCTTCTTCGATGACGTCCGTGTTCCTGTGGAAATGCTTGTTGGCCAGGAGGGCCAGGGGTGGATGATCGCCATCACCACGCTCATGTTCGAGCGTGTGTTGGGGGATGCAGTCATGGGGGCGGCCTATGAGAAGAACATCCGAAAAATGCTGGATTTGGCACAGCAGACGAAGCGTTCCGGAAAACCGGTGATAGAGGATTCTATCTTCCGACAACAACTGGCCCAAGGCTTCATCGAAGTCATGGTCCTGAAATACCACGGACTGCGAAACTTGAGCACTCAGCTTCAAGGAGGAATCCCTGGCCCTGAGGGATCCATAGGCAAGCTTCTCTGGAGCGAGCCCAATCAGCGGATCTTCGAAAACGCCATGGCAATGCAGGGCCCGCTCAGTCAGATCATGGGCGGCTCCCCGTGGTCGTTTCACGATGGCTTCTGGCAATACGGGTTCCTGAGATCCAAGGGGAACACGATCGAGGCAGGGACTTCGGAGGTGCAGAGGAACATCATCGGTGAGCGCTGCCTGGACCTCCCGAAAGACATCAGCCGGGCCGCAAGGCAGAAATAGCAGGGTAAGGGTAAAGGAGGCGTGACCATGGATATCAAGCTAAACGAAGAACAGTGCGAGATCGCAAGGCATGCAAGACGTTTTTGCGAGAATGAATCATCGATCGAATACGTGCGTGCCATGTTCGAGGACGAAAGGGGCTTCACGGACGATGTCTGGGCGAAGATGGCCGAGATGGGGTGGATGGGCATGCGGATTCCGGAATCCTACGGCGGCCTCGAACTCGGCTTGCTCGACCTGGCCGTGGTCCTGGAGGAGATGGGCCGTGGGGTGACCCCCGGCCCGTTCTTCTCGACCGTCTTGCTTGCCGCAGAAACCCTCATGGCGGCCGGGAACGAAGGCCAGAAGGCCAAGTACCTTCCCGGTATCGCCGCGGGTGAGATCAAGGGCACATTGGCCCTGCACGAACCGGATGGCGGAGCCGATCTCGGTTACATCCAGATGGAAGCTCGTGAAGATGGGGAGGGGTACACCCTAAACGGAACGAAGATCGCCGTGCCCGATGCCCACGTGGCCGACTTCCTCATCTGCGCGGCCAGAACCAGAAAAGGAAAAGAGCCGGGCCGGGGCATCACCCTGTTTCTGCTCGACACAGACTCCCCGGGACTCTCGGTCTCCACGCTTCCGACCATGGACGGCACCCGCAAGCTCTGTTCCGTCGAGTTCAGACAAACGCGGGTCGGCCGGGAAGGCATCCTCGGGGATCCGCACAAAGGGTGGAAGCCACTGCTTCGGGCCCTGCAAGTTGCCCAGGTCGCCCTCTGTGCCGAGTGCGTGGGCGGGGCGCAGCGGGCCATGGAGATCGCTACCGAGTACGCCAAGGTGCGCATCCAGTTTGATCAGCCCATCGGCGCCTTTCAGGCCATCAAACACCGATGTGCACAGATGTACGTAGAGGCTGAGACCGCACGCTCGATTCTCTACTGGGCGGCCTGGGCACAAGACCACGGCAAGGCCAAGGAGGCTGCCATGTCAGCATCCGTGGCCAAGGCATACTGTTCGGAGGTCTTTCGGAACTGCTCGGCGAGCGCCATACAGGTACTGGGTGGAACCGGCTTTTCGTGGGAGCACGACATCCACCTCTACCTGAAACGAGCGAAGGCAAACGAAATGGCCCTGGGAGACCCAGTCTACCATCGTGAACAGGTGGTCCGCCTCCTTGAAGGCTAGTCCGCATCAGAGGAAAAAAGCGCGTGCGATCCGGTACGGGCCTTTCTCAGGGTGCCCCACTATCTCAAGGACACGAACTCATCGGTTCGGGGAGTGTAGGTCCCGTGATGCGCGTTGCTCCGAACTTGCACATAGCCCTCGATGCCCCCGCAGAAAGAGTCCGTTGAAGTCGTCTTACCCGAGAGCACGAAGTCCTCGAGGCTCAACGGGATGGTCTCGTCGATGACCGGGTAGGCTGCTGTCGGCAGGGACCTGCTGCCGAAGTCGACCGGGAAGGTTCCCTTGCAGGAAGGTCCTCCGGCAGTGTAAATAGAGTACAAACCGGGAAACGCCGCGGATGGTCAACTTCGAAGGAGGCAGACATGACCGACGAACAGCCGAGGGCTAAGCCCCCCAACTTCCTGGAGGTTCATGCAGGCAACCATCCGGACAAGATGGCCGTGATCGGCCTCGATCGCTCTCTGACCTACGGGCAGCTCAGGGAGAGGGCCAGGGCCCTGGCC
>JAQYVQ010000038.1 GCA_030145435.1 Syntrophobacteria bacterium
CCCGGCCGTCTTCGGTCCGATCTTTTCTACTAGGTCGACAAATGATTGCAGGATGGTTTCTTCCATTGTGTCGATTCTTTGCAGCGCCTCGGGCGAAACGCTCACGAGCACCTTCCTGCGATCCTTCCGGCTGGGCTCCCGAGAGAGCAGGCCTTTTTCGACGAGCCGGTCGACCATGACCGAGGCGGAGGGAGGGGAGACGCCCAACACGGCGGCAAGCTCGCTCAAGGTGACGGGCCCGTGTTCGTGGAGGACATGCACCGTATGCAGCTGGGGCAGGGAAAGTTCCGCGACATGGGCATTCTTTCCTTCTGCTTCCAGGTGACTCGCTTGAATCCTGAAAATGCGGTCTTGAATCAACTTGCCGGTCGTGAAGATGAACCGGGCCTGCTCCAGGGCTTCCTTCTTGGTCATGTGCGTGTGTCCCTAACAGTTAGACAGACAAATCATTTATTAAACTAATAATTAGTTTCTCTAAATATATACGACGGTAATAACCGTGTCAATCGGTTTCCCCATGTCTTTGACTTTTGCCCAAATTGCAAGAGATAGTAGGTCTGACCCCAACCGGGGAGGAGGAGACGATGACCCTGCACAATCCTGAAGCGACCGAGGCTGCGCTTTCTATCCTGAGGAGCGGAGAGCCCTTCCAGTGGTATGTGGTGACCCTGCTCGCGCTCTCGCTTTATGCCTACATCAACGAGATCAGCAAGAAGAACTGGAGGGTGGTGGCCGGGGGGCTTGCCCTGTACATGGTGCACTGGTCGGTGGAGATCATCAATGCCCTGATTCAACACTTTTCGGGCCACGCACTCTGGACCGTTCCCACGGGCACTGCGTTTCTGATTTTGGTCGGCGTGGGGATCGAGATCAGTTTCATGTTTCCCGTGATCGCCCTGACGATGTGCAAGCTGCTGCCGGAAGACCCGCGTCAGAAGATCTGGGGTATCAACAACCGCCTCCTCATGGCCCTGATCAACGCGGCCCTCATCTCGTTCTTCGAGATCTTCCTTGCCAAGACGCCGGCTTTCGTGTGGGTCTACCCCTGGTGGGGATCGGTGACGGTCTTCATTACGGTCTACATACCCTTTTTTGTGGCGGCCTTCTATGTCTACGACTGGAAACCGGCGGCTCAGAAGCGGTTTCTGGTGACCCTCCTGGTGATAAATGTCGCCTCCCTCGTCCTGTTTGCCGGGGTACTCAAGTGGATCTAGGATGGAGGCGCTGATCCCCGATCCGTGGTCAGTTGGGTCTCTGCGAGACTCATAACCGGCTCCTTGGGCATGATGAACCAGAGGGTAATGTAGACGATGACTCCCCATCCGCCGAAGAAGGTGCCCAGGATGAAGGCGAGCCTTATGAGCGTCACGGACACGTTGAACTGTTTGGCAAGGCCCATACAGACACCCGAGATCACCTTGTCTTTACGGGATCGGTACCAGGCCTGGGTGACAGCCTCGGAGAGCGGGATTGCGCTGATCAGGCTTGCGCAGTACCTGCATTTGATCGCCTCCACCCGTATTTCCTCTGCGCAGTAGGGGCATTTCTTCGTCGCATGGGCTGCCATTTCCTCTCCTCTGCTTCCTTTCTTGTATGTGCTCTACCTGCCTTTGGGTTCCTTCATCGTTTCTCAGTCTCAGGGGTCGGCCATCACCGGAAGTCGACCACCGGCGGGTTTCCTCACGATGGCATCCAGCAGGGGCAGACTCGCGTAACCGAGAGACATGGCCATGGAGGCCCACACCACGAACAGGCCGACGCAATAAAGGGCGATCGTCCTTGGGAGGAGCGAGGCGGTCACCTCGTACAGGGCCCACCCCATGAGGGCGTTGATCAGGATGACCAGGGGAAGGGAGACGAGACCGGCCAGGACGACACGGAACATCCCCGCGTGGATCGGGGCCCTCTCCGGGGTCAGCTTTGCGGAGTGAACCTGTGGGGCCCGGCGGAGCACCGCCTCGATGACGTCTTCGGCGGGCTCCCGAACCCGGTATCGGTCCAGGACGGGCTTGATGGCTCCCAAAGAATCGAAAAACTCTTTACATTCCGTGCACTCTGCAAGGTGATCCGACACAGATGGATCACGGAGTGCATCCCTCGGGTCTGCCGCCCCAAGAATCCTCTGTTCACATGCCGAACAGTCCAGTCTGCCTTGGCCCGTATTCAAGGCTCACCCTCCCCGGGTTCCAGCTTGACCCTGACGGCCTTGACCGCCTGATGAAGCCTGCTCTTCACCGTGCCCCTCGGGCAGTCCAGGATTTCAGAGACCTCCGCTTCCGGAAACCCGTGATAATAGCGCAGGAGAAGCACTTCTTTCTGTTGTAGCGGCAATGCTTCGATGGCCTGCATCGCCTTCATGGCATCCACCATTTCTTCTGCTGTTGCGCCTGCCATCCCCTCCTGCATCTCCTGCACGTCTTTCCGGTACCCGAAACGGACCCGATCCCTTCGGGCCAGATCGCGACACAGGTTCAGGGCGATCTGAAAGAGCCATGTGGTGAACCGCTTCTTTGGGTCGAACCGGTCGAGATGCGAGAGTGCCCTGATCCAGGTGTCCTGCAGAAGATCGTCGCAGTCGTCACGATCCGGGTGGTACCTCTGGAGGAAGCCGTACAGCCGCGGGCTGTGCCTCCGCACCAGTACGGATACCGCCTCTTGGTCTCCTCGAGCTGCCCGGACAGCCAGGGTCTCATCGCTTTGATCCGTGTAGGGCCCCATGGCCCTTATGGTAGAGGATCACCGCTTCGATCTCAACGGGATTCGGCCGCGTTCATGTCTCCGGCCTTGTCCACCTCGCGGCTGCCAGTCCCAGCATCCTTTCCGCCGAGGACCTCTTCTGCGAAGGCCTTCTTCACGGCCCAGAAGAACCTGCGAACGGATCGAATCCAGTGATTTGCCTTCGGCTCCTCCTCCGCGCTGAGCCCGGGCATGATCGCCCAGAGGATCAGGTAGAGAAGAATCCCGAAGCCGTGGAACAGCGTGATCAGCACGAAGGCGAGACGCACCAACGTGACAGGAATCTGATACCTGGCCGCGAGCCGGGTACAGACCCCGAGGAACATCTTGCCCGAAGGCGCGTCCTTCGTGTGTGTGCATTCCTGCGTGGGGTCGAGAGCGGACCTGCAGTATCGGCACTTGACCGCATCCGCATGGATCGACTCGTAGCAGTAAGGGCACTTCCTCATTTCCCCCTGTCCGGAATCCGACGTTCGTTCGTCCATGTCTTTTCCCTCAGATCGTTTTGGGTGGTCGATTCGACTCTTCCTCTCATAAGGTAATACGCACAGACCGGGCGAACGGTTCGAAGGAAAAAGCAGGGATCAGGGACCAGGGATTAGGTCTGAGGGCCCTCGGACGGGACGACGATTCTCAGATCGAACAGCATCTCGCTGTCGATCTGCGTCGTGACGGAGAGGCCGGCGGAGACGAGAAGGCGGGCGAGGTCTTCCGCCCTGGGCCTCATCGATGCGTCCTTGATGCGAATGATCACCGTCCTGCCGGGCGTACTCTGCGCGGCAAACAGGAACTCTTCCACGATCCAGCCGGACGCTTCAAAGACCAGGTTGATCTCCAGGGCGAGGTAACACGACTTCAGGTCGCCCATGGCGCACTCGATCGAGACGCGTTCCCCCTTGAGTGGAGAGAGTTCTTCCTTCAAGGCGGTAACCTGTTCGTCTGAAAAGGACCGATTCTCGCTCTTCGCGAGGTCTCGCAGCAGTTTCTGTTCGATTCCCATCGACTCGCGGGCGAATTCCATCGATTCGATCGATTCCATCGATCCTGTTGTCGTCTCGTTGTCTCTTTGATACGAGAAATAAACGAACGCCGCGATCCCGATGCCGACGACAAGGAGGAGGATGGTGACGATCTGGGCGTAGCTCATCTGCCCGGAAGATGTTTTGAGAAAGCCCGAAGTCATCGATAGAGTCCTTAAGGGTTCGCGCAGAAATAACTTCACATTTTCGCATCCCATCTTTGGGCCATCTTCAACCCCTCCTCATTCGCAAGATCCTCGACATAGCGGTGCTATGCCTGCGGTCTTGCTCGATCGTCTCGGCCGAATCTGACCCAAAT
>JAQYVQ010000065.1 GCA_030145435.1 Syntrophobacteria bacterium
CGTGTGCCCCCGCCACGGGATCAGGAACATGTGCCGGCCTGCGGGCGTCATCAGCGCCAGAGCGTATTCTTTCACGAGGGGTCTCGTGATCAGGTGAATGCCCTCGGACCGATTTATCGTGTGGCTGCTTCGGCCCCTTTCCGCATCTCGGAGGATGATGTCCGCCCAGGGGCCGCCGCAATTGACCGTCAGTCTCCCCTCGATCGCCACCTCCTTACCGACTGTCAGATCCAGAACCTTCACACCCGTGATCGTAGAGTCTTTTCCGTAGAGGAATCCCGTGACTTCGGCGCGGTTCGCTACCTGGGCCCCGTGTTTCACGGCAGATTTCACGAACGCAAGCGTGAGCCGCTCAGGAAAGATGGACTGACAATCGTAGTAAATGGAGGCTCCGGTTAGTTGCTCCCCACGCAGATTCGGCTCCTCGCGGAGTGCCTCTTCACGGGACAGGAAGTGGTGACCCGGGATTCTTTTGGCTTTGTCCCAGGTGCGCCCTTTGTCGAAGGAAAGGATGTCATAAAGGAGCATCCCTGTTTCGATGAGCCACTTGTTGCTCTTCGTGCCTTCGTAGGTTGGGACCAGAAACGGGAGAGGGTATACATAGTTGGGGGCAATGTTCTCCAGAATCCTTCGCTCCCGGAGCGATTCGCGGACCAGACCGATTTCGAGGTTCGCCAGATACCGCAGACCCCCGTGAATCATCTTTGATGTAGCCGCCGAAGTGGCCCACCCGAAATCCTTCTTTTCCAAGAGCCCCACACCAAGCCCTCTACGGGCGGCGTCATAGGCAACGCAGGCCCCCGTGATTCCCCCGCCCACAACGATCAAGTCGAAAGGCCGTCCATCGTAAGACTCGATGAATCGTTTCACTTTCCCGTCTCCTGTGTAAACGGTGTGTACGTCTCTAAGGATCATGAATATTTACAGCAATAACCGTACCAGATGCAATCGACGGGCCGGAAGCGCCGTCCGAGGAGCCCGCCTTCAGGAAAATCCAAGAATTCTCCTCGAGACGCTTTATCTTTTCCTGACTCCGTTCTATCATTACCCATCCACCACCCTCCCGGAAGGAGTCGTTCGCCATGATCAAGAGCGTACTGATCCCCACGGACGGTTCGGCCTACAGCAAGGTTGCCTTGGAGTACGGCATCTATCTCGCGGAGAAGTTCCGGGCCAAGATCACCGGACTGCACGTGGTGGACGACCGCGACCTCGAGGGGCCCCTGCTCAGCGACATCGCGGGGTCGCTCGGCTTCACGCCCTATCAAAACTACCTTCCGAAGTTTCGGAAAATCCTCGAGGACCGCGGCGATCTCATTCTCGAGGCGTTCCGCAACGCGTGTGAGCAGAAAGCCATCCGGCCCAAGGTGAAGAGGGTATCGGGCACGGTGCCCGGAATGATTGCAGAGGAAGCCAAGAAGGTCGATCTGGTCATCATTGCGCAGCGGGGCGAACACGAAAGGTGGTCGAGCGGGCTGCTGGGCTCGACGACCGAATCGGTGGTGAGGAGGTCTCCCCGGCCCGTTCTCGTCACGCCGGCCTCGTTCCGGGAATTTGGAAACGTCCTCGTGGCGTACGACGGCAGCGTCGAATCCAACCAAGCCCTGAAGACGACATGCGAGACCTTTGCTTTCAGCGACACGCGGCTGAAGGCGGTCATCGTGACCGGCGACCCGAAGAGATGCGAGGCCCTCACCCAAGAGATCGAGGCCTTCGTCAGCCCCTACGAGATGGATGTCGACATCGAGTGCCTCAGGGGAGAGGCGAGCAAGGAGATCCTGGGCTACGCGGATGCCATGCAAATCGACCTGATCGTGATGGGCGCTTTCGGTCACAGCCGCCTCCACGATTTCATCCTGGGGGGGACGACCGCCTACATCATCCGGAACTCGACCCTGCCTGTGCTCCTTAACCGCTAGCCACCACCTCCACCCTGCCGTTGTCCCATCCACGAGCAGCACCGCGTCGTCCGGGATCTGATCGACATCGATCGGGTCCAGACAGGGCATCTCTGCGATGATCGCCCCCACGGGATGGTCTCGCACTCCCTCGATGACAAAGGATCCTTCGCGTGCTTGCGTCTTTTGACATCAGGGGCCCGGATGCTCTATTCTCCAGCATTTATGATGTGTGTTCGGATGACGCGTCCAGTTATGTGCTGGCCATCCGGGGGGCCAGAGGACATCACGGAACTCCCCAGGGGCCCATGAATTACGTCGACGTCAAGAGGCCCGCATACGTCCTGGAGTGAAGACCAATAATTCGTTGCTGCAGCTACGGGACCGAGTCCCTGTGGGTTTGTTCGGTTGGCTTCACACCGACGTTCAAGCTGGTTCACGACCGTGCCGGAGACTACTGGAAAACTGAGTGGCATTCCCTGATCGGAGAATAGAGTGCGGACGGGAAGATGCGCATCAAGGGGCTGTTGGACATGCCGGCCTTTGATGACCATTCTCGGTTTGAGGGCAACATCCTCTTCCCGGACCCGAAGAATACGACCCATTGGTTTGCGGTGATGGACAGCAACGACTCCCGCCAGGGTGGCTTCCAGAGACTTTGCAAATAAGGGCCGCAAGGCCAGCGCCTGCCTTCGATAGACAGCCACAATATCCGTCCTCCGATGGATGAACGGTTCGAAACCCGAGCCATTGCACCCATTCCCTTGACGTGCCGGGATGTGGACCGAGAGAAGGAGCAAAGGAGATGATGCGTACAACCGCAACCAACCTCGTGCTGGGCGTGCTCTTATGGGGGGTCGGCCTGTGCGCGCCAACCGGGAACCTGAACGCCTCGGAGCCAAGCATGACCGGGGACGAAGCCACCTCCGGCGCAGTCACCAAGAATGTCAAACAGCTCGTCGGTGGCCAGGAATACAAAGGCGTGCTGGAAATCAGTCATCGCGGGATCGCCTACGTAAACGAATATGCGGAGTGGCTGGAGTTCACCCCCTGGAATCAGGTCCTTGGATGGAAAGGCTTCGGGTCGAAGCATGCAGGGCCGAATGAAGAAGACCTTTGTACCTTGTGGATTCAGGTGGAGAAGGGCTCGCCCCATGCCAGCAGGCACCTGTTCTTCAAGATTACTTGTGATATAATCCCGGGCCAGGAAAATTGGGAGACCCTGGAGTCGTACGATCCCCGGGGTCACTTCTAGATTCAGGAGGAGACGTTTCATGGGCTTGACAGTCACAACAGGCCATTACTGCTTTGTCCGGTGCGACGGCCCCCGATGCACCAAGAGGATCGAACATTCCGACGAGAAGGCGCTTATTCGATTGGTCAAGTTATGCGAATGGGAGCAGAGAGGCAATCTGTGGTTCTGTCAGGATTGTGCGAAGCAAGTCGATCACGTGCCTTCCTGACGTCCCGGTTCTGATGGTGTTCTTCCTCAGGATCTCTCGTCGCCCCGATTCACGACCTCCACCCTGCCGTTGTCCGCATCGATGAGCAGTACCGCGTCGTCCGGGATCTGATCGATATCGATTTGGTCTACGCAGGGGATCTCTGCGATGATCGCCCCAACGGCAACGATGGTCTCGCATTCCCTGTTCAGGATGGCGATCGGGGCCGTGCCGGTCTTCATCATTCGGTAGAGGGTGTAGCTGCCCACAGTCGAGCCCTTGCCGTGAGGAAAGACCAAGACCTTACCGCTCACGCTCTTGCCCTGAAGGGGGTGGCCTTCTTCCTCGATGATGCCCGTATCCGGGTTCACGCCGCCGAAAAAGGACACCGCCTCCCGGGAAACCATGGCGCTCCCTCTTGCCTTGCCGCCGAATATTTTTCTTCCCTGCAGGATCATCTCAAGGCCTCGTGGCGATCTCGATGAGCTTCTCCAAGGGTGCAAAGACGGTCCTGAACCGGTTCTTTGCCCTTGCGTAGAATACCGCTTTGGCAGAGTTGGTGGCCATGCAGCGGAACCTTCCCCGGATCGGCGCCACGACAAAACAGGTGTCTGCTGCGATCCTGGCACCGCTCTCGCGAATCTTCGAGACGACCCCCTCCTCTTCCGCAGCCTCCTTCACCTGTCTTGCCACAGCGATCCATGTCACTTTCGAGACCCGCTTCCCCTGCAGGAGGCCTGCAATCTCTCTCAGTTCTTCCAGGGAGCAGTGAGGACATCCGATTGCAACGAAGTCCACCTCTTCGTCGTCGCTCATTTCCCTCTTTGCCTGCTCGATCTCCTTGCTGCCTACGGTCATCCGATCGCGAGGCTCCTTCACCTTCTCAGGAGAAACCCCTGCCGCGAGGAACATCGCGGTGCCGCCATAGGTTGCGATCGAAGCACACAGGCTCTTCAGTTGATCCGTTGTCGTCTGTCGAAGCCCTTTGATATAAGGCACCCGGCTCCCAAGCTTGTCCCCCAAGACCTTGCCCAAAGCCCCATAGTCGGTGATCTCCTCGAGGGGTGCGCAAACCTCCACGGAGACAACAGGCTGTCTCTTCTCATCCAGATGAAAGCCGTACGCAGCGGTCTTCCCGGTGAGCGCAGCGGCCAGCGCGCTCGGGCCCCCTTCCCGGTTTGTCCTCGCTCCAAGCACGGAGTTCGCGTAGCAAACCGCCGAACTCTCGCTCCAGGCAATCGTGTCCCCCAGGCCGGGCTCGTTCCCGACAAAGTAGGGTGTGCAGGTGCAGCTCGTCACCACCCCCATCCGGGCGAAGGTCTCGACCACCTGCTTCTGCTTTTCCGCAAATTCTTCGCTGATTCCAAGCTCTCGCCAGTCGATCAGGTCCATGCCCGCCGGGTTCAAGGT
>JAQYVQ010000184.1 GCA_030145435.1 Syntrophobacteria bacterium
GCTCTGACCCACTCGGGCCGGGCAGATCATCCGAGGAACAGGCGCACAAAGGTGTCGAGCGTAATGTACGCTAACGCAAAGGCCACGACCGGGATGCTGATGCAAACGAATACTTCCTTCAAAAGGTCGATGGCTTCTGCACGGCTCTCATCTTTGCGGACCCTGTTCCGCCTTGGCGGTTCTCGATGGATCATTTGTCGTCCCCCTCGTCGTTGCTCATTCAAGTCCTCTGGGGATGCTCTTGGTTCTCTCCTAGACTCAAAAAGCATGCCATTGTCTCTCAAATCTTAAGATTCCCCTGTACCGCAAAGAGTTACAGAGAAACGAGCCCTTCTCTTCCACAGAAACAAAGAAGAACTGTGAGCAAATTATTTCCACTTTGATGCACCGGAATCTTCAAGATGATTCCAACTGGCATCCATGGCAAGGGGGGAGATTTCTGCCGGGCGACTCAAGAGCTACTGCAGGAATTCAAGACCGAGACCCTTCCGGAAAGCTTTTCTTCACGATCGTAGCCGCCTTTGCCCAGTTTGAACGTGAGATCATCCGCGAGCGGGTCATTGCCGGCCTCGAGAACGCGAGGAGCAAAGGAAAGGTCCTGGGCAGGCCCAGGCTGGGGGATTCCCTGATCGAAAAGGCAAAAGAACTAAGGAAGCAAGGGATGTCCTACCGGCAAATAGGAAGAGAACTCGAGACCCCCGAGTCCACCATCAGAAAACGCCTCAGTTCCGTTAGATGAGGCACTCCTAAGCCTTCCCTGCAACTTTCAACATTTGAAAACAATATCTTCTGTTTTTTGGACCAACGAAAAGGCAGCAGATCGGTTGCGGAAGGTCTCCTGACCTTTTTCCAAAGTTGTGCGTAGTACATGCAATTCGGAGGGCTGGCTTTCCTTCAACATCTCCATCGATATTCGTCAACGTAAGACCTTATACTCCAACGCAGGTTACGACAATATCTGTAACGTGGGCACCGTCTATTGTTCCCGACCCGTCACCATTTTCTCCGCCGGAAACGGTGCACAACATACCATCGTCCTCATAACCTGATAATTCAACTGCGTAGGATGTACCGTCATCCAAGCCTATTGGGAAATAGAAAAAGCCATTCTCCTCGATGATAATTTCTTGATCATCACCGCTAACGCTAAGGGTTGCTGTAAATGTTCCTATTACGCCAGTAGCATTGCCGCTGACAAGATAAACATCCCCGCATCCGCCGGAACAAAATGCCAAGGATAAAAGGATAGCAGACAGGACCAAATGTCTTTTCATGATTCGCTCCTTTTCTGAGGTGTTAACCCGGATGAGGCTAGTCTACTTTGAGAATATTGTTATGTCAAGAAGAATCTGGCGGGGTTTGTTCCGCAAATACGTATGAGGAAGACTGCAACTATGACGCAGGTAGCCATGCTCCTAGACCGCCCCCTTCGTGTATCAATGTCTGTTCGAAACCTTGAATTTTCAGGTTTTCCATATGTGACGCATATATGTTGAGTTCGCTGTCGGAGGATTCTGGACTTCTCAGGCGAGATATAAGCTATTGCAAACTGAATGCAGCTATGTGCGTATTATCTGTAATTCGGAGGATTGGCCTCCGTTCAACATCTCTATCTGTATTCGTCAACGGAAGAGCTTTGGAGGTTGGATCGTACTACGTGCCGATACCGCCCCATTCTG
Source organism: Syntrophobacteria bacterium (assembly GCA_030145435.1). Taxonomy (GTDB): domain Bacteria; phylum Desulfobacterota; class DSWW01; order DSWW01; family DSWW01; genus S015-6. The sequence continues at coordinate 1,680 of JAQYVQ010000184.1, forward strand.
TACGGAAAGTGAAAGTGCTTCTACCTCTTCCTACGCAGAATCCTCAGGAAGATGACTGCTCCTACCGGAATGAGAATCAACCCCAGTTCATTGAATACACCCGATCCTGTCAAGGAACTCGAGCCATAGCCGGTGGCTTTCGCATTGGCAGTTCCGGGATAGTCCTGCTGAGGCTGAAGAAGCTGGTCAATTGCCAACTTCATCGCATCGACAAAGGCCCAAGTCTGGACAGCGACGATCACTCCATCCTGTCCTATCAAATACGAGCAATTCGGGCACGGCCCATAGGTGCACCAGACCGGATTGTTTTGTGGACCCGGCGTCAGGTCGTCCACGAGCACTAGCTGATTGCCCTCCAGCAACTCTTCGGTATCCTGCGCAGCGGCAACGCGGTCATCGTAGACCTGAGGCTGTCGTATTGTGCTGAATTGAAATTGCCATACGGTTCCGGTATTCGGGCTCACATCCGGCGCGATTGGATGGGGCTCTATTACATACAGAGTGACAATGTGCACACGGTCAGCATAGGTTGTGGTGTCATCATAAGGAGTGGCCGCAAGCCGGTTCAAGGCAGGCACGCTGCCCATGCGGTATGGTGGTCACGTGAAGGCACCGAATACCAGCAAGACAGGCTTCGTTTCCAGTAATTCATAAAGGCTATGGGTCTGACCGGATGGATCCCTCAGGGTGAAGTCTATGGCACGGGATCCCGGGGCGAGACTTGTTATTACCGGTGCCTTGTTCGTCGGGGTGAAATCATTTTCAGGCCAGCCAAAGCAGTTTGAAATCAGATCACCGGGAACCGGATCGGGATCAGAGCCGCAATCGTCAAGCCCCTCGGACGCAAAGTGGCACGAAATGCAGTCTGAAGCCGCATCAAATCCATGGTGGTTCTTATGACATAGTACACAATTATCTGTCATAGCGTGCTCTCGTTCGCTGGAATCGCTATTCGGATCACATGCACCGTTTGCACCATGGCATGCATTGCAGTCAGGTATATTGGATGTCTCATGATCTTCAATGGGTAACGTGTGGCACGCATCGCAATGCTGGCTCTTCCACCCACCGTGCTCAGAATTAAGCAGTTTCGCTGTGTCCAAATCTGATGTGAGATCCCCCCGTATATCCGAATCTGATGTTCCACACCCCCCTATAATTGAAGAGAAGAGAAAGAGAGCTATCAAGCAACATGTTCCAATCAAAACATGAATGAAATTTCGCCTGAGCATAGTCTGTCTCCCTTTGTGATCTTGTGACAGAGCGATTTGGATTATCTGGCTAATTTATGTAAATGAATAGCGCCATGTCAATGAAACACTTGGGCCATAAGCCGCACGAAACGACCATACCCGGCAAGAGAGGGCACATACCATATCTTGCGGGTGGTCTATCGGGGAGGAAACTGATACTCGTTGCTCAGCATGTTGAAAACAAAGGAATTGTAACTATGCCGCAGAACGTGACAATCGCCAGACAGTCCCCGTGGTGTAGAAAGCCTGCTCAGATGTTGCCCCCCACGGGATCGGCAGGACATAAACATATCATCCACAGATCGTCATTCCCTCCGGCCACTCCTCTTTCGCCATGTCTATCAGTTTTCGTTAGCGGAAGGGTTTCTGGCGCAGGAGAGTAGTTCGTGTGGTTATCTATAATGCCAAAAACTGACGATCTGTTGCAGATATGTGCGTACAATATGGAATCCTGAGAACGGGCTTTCCTTCAATATTTCTATCGGCAATCGTTAATTGAAGGGCTTGGAAGAAGAGGGGGTCAGACCTACACTTTTGACAAAAACGCATTCAAGCCAAGGTCTTGTCAAAAGTGTAGGTCTGACCCCGAGAAGGCTGCGCGTCTTCGGGCACGGGCACGAGCCACTCGCACCTATATGTCTACGGCAGCCAGGTAGCCCTCGTGGACCGCGTCGATGATCAACCGGGGAGTGTTGCAGTCCCCGATCGCCCGGAAGGGAATTCCCGCCTGCTTGAGCCCTTCGGAAAGGGCCTTCTTGGGCTTCGAGCCCACGGCCATGATCACCGAATCGAACGGCTCCTTCCGTGTGTCTCCCTCCACGGTGTAGACGACTCCGTCCGGCTCGATCGCCTCCACCTTGGCGCTGGTGACGATGCGGACCTCCCGCTCTCGCAGGTCGTGCAGCCAGACCCAGCGCGAAGATTTCCCCACATCCTGTCCTGCCTTGGGAAGCATCTCGAAGATCGTGACCTCTTTCGTGCCCTTGCGCACGAGGTCGTGTAGCCGTTCGTCGGATTCCGCCTTGTGGAACATCAGGAACTCCAGGACGTTCGGGTGGATCGTCCCGATCCTGGCCACCTGCATCGCCACCTCCATGCCGACCGCTCCCCCGCCGATGACGGCCACCTTCTTGCCGACGGCCGTTCTGTTCTTCAGAAACTGCCAGGAGCTGATCACGAACGGTTGGTCCGCCCCCGGGATGTTCGGCATGATCGGTTCCGCCCCCTCTGCCACGATCAGGGCCTCCGGGTTCTTCTTTTTGATCCCCTCAACGTTGAGTTCCACACCTGTGTGAATCTTTACACCGAGCCCGGGCAGGAGCGCCTCATAGTAGTCCACCAACCCGAGGAACTCGCCCCGGCCCGGGGGAGCCCCCGCAACCGAGAGCTGGCCTCCGATTCTGGGCGCCTTCTCGAACAACTCGACATCGTGACCCGCTATGGCCGCCACCCGTGCCGCCTCCAGCCCGCCGGGGCCGGAGCCGACCACCATGACCTTCTTGGGTTGCTCGGCCGGCTTGATCTCTCGCTCTCCCTCCAGTCCCGCCTCTGCGTTCACGAGGCAACAGAGGGGCTGACCCGTGAAGATTTTATCCATACAGCCTTGCATGCAACCGAC
>JAQYVQ010000201.1 GCA_030145435.1 Syntrophobacteria bacterium
GTAAATGGCCGGTCGAACGGCTTTGCCTGTTCGGCTGCACAGGAGGTTGCCCGCCAGGCCCAAAGCCAGTACAACCCGCTGCTCATCCATGCCCCCACCGGCCTGGGCAAGTCACATCTGGGACAGGCGATCGGGTACCGACTGTTCGCGGGGAACGAAAATCTGCGGATCTTGTGGAGTACGGCTGAGAGTTTTCTCGCCGAGATGATCCGGCACATCAAGGAAAAGGATATTCCCTCTTTCAAGGCGAGATACCGCGACACATGCGATGTCCTGATCCTGGACGACATTCAATTCGTCAAGGGCAAGACTGCCTTGCAGGCCGAACTGTGTCACACCCTGGACGTTCTCCTGAACAGGGGGAAGCAAGTGGTCCTCCTGGGCAACCTCCCCGCCCGGGGAAAAAACGGGCTCGACGAAAATCTCGAATCACGCATCTTCTCCGGATTGGCGGTCACGATGGAGCCCCCTGAATACGAAACGAGGCTGGCGATCATGACCCAGTTTACCCGGTCCTACGGGTTCCCGGTCTCCGAGGAGGCACTCGCCATCGTCGCCCGGTCCGTCCGTTCCCATGTCCGGGACCTGGAGGGCGCTTTCAAACGTCTGATGGCGCTGCAAACGATTGCCCGCGAGCCGATCGACTCAGAAACAGTCGCCCGTTACTTCAGAGACCCTGCGACCGTTTCACAGAAACCGACCGACCCCAAGACGATCCGGGATCACGTAGCAAAGTATTTCGGCCTCCAGCCCGACGCGCTCGCCTCGCGGTCTCGGAAAAGAGAGGTGCACTACCCCCGCCAGATAGGGATGTACCTCACCCGGAAACACACCCACGCGTCCCTTGAGTCGATCGGCCGCCTCTACAACCGGGGCCACGCCTCTGTTCTCAATGCCCTTCGAAGCCTGGAAAAGAAGATGGACTCGAGCGCCAGGGTGACGCGAGAGGTCCGGTTCATCGAAGAGAAGCTGCTCGAAAAAGTCTGAGAGTGCTATCGCCTGTCACGTCTCAATTTGCTTGGGCTCCGTCTCTCCCTCCCCCTACAAGGGCAAGGAAGGGCTGGCTCAGCCAGAGAAAAGGTGTCAGGAACCTTTCTTTACTCTGGGGTCTCCTCCGCTCCCAAACTTACCGAAAAAGGTTCCTGACATCTTTTCTCACGGAGTCGCCCGGCACAAATCGAGCCGTGACAGGCGATAGCACCAGATGCCCAACGCCGCCCGTCCAAACGATGGGGCCAGCCTCCCCACGCCAAGACTGCCAATCGTCCCCGCCCTCGGATTCGGGCACGGGGCCTGACCTCTGATCCCCGCCCCCCGACCCCTGCCCCTTCATTTTGTACTGAGTAGAACAATGGCCGCCGGTTTCCCTTGACTGTTAGTACGCCAATGAATTATATTCAAGCGTACTATACCTGCCTGTACCATCAACCTTCCGAACGCTTCGAAAGAACAAGGGGGAGAAGAAGATGGCTGAGTACCTCGATGATCGGCGTGATGTAGAATTCATCCTGTACGAGCACCTGGGCGTACAAAGACTGTGCCAATACGAGAAGTACAGTGAGTTCAGCAAAGAGCTCTTCGACATGGTGCTGGACCAGGGCCTCAAACTGGCCAAGGAAGAGATCGCACCGTTGAACGAAGTTGCCGACCGGGTAGGCGCCAAGTTCGACAACGGAGTGGTCACCTTGCCGAAGGAGTTCCGCGGGCCCTACAAAACGTACTGCGAGGGCGGGTGGATCGGCGTCTCCAGCGATCCGGAGTGGGGCGGCCAGGGCCTGCCGAGGGTCGTGGGCATGTCCACGGGCGAGTTCTTCACCGGCGCCTGTCTCGCCTTCATGATGACCCCGTCGCTCACACACGGGGCTGCCCACATGTTCCAGACCTTCGCCTCGGACGAGCTCAAGAACCTCTACGTGGAAAAAATGTACGCGGGCCAGTGGGCGGGCACCATGTGCCTGACCGAACCCCAGGCGGGCTCTGCCGTCGGAGACGTAAAGACCTCGGCGGTGAAGGAAGGCGATGTCTACAAGATCACCGGGACCAAGATCTTCATCTCCAGCGGCGATCACGATCTGACCGAGAACATCATCCACCCCGTGCTTGCCCGCACCCCGGATGCACCTCCGGGCATCAAGGGCATCAGCCTGTTCCTCGTACCCAAGGTCCGGGTCAACCCGGACGGCACGCTGGGCGAATCGAACGATGTCCGGTGCGGAAACATCGAGGAGAAGATGGGCATCCACGGCTCCTCGACCTGCACCCTGAACTTCGGGGACGAGGGGAACTGCATCGGATACCTCGTGGGCGAAGAGAACAAGGGAATCGTCTACATGTTCCACATGATGAACGGGGCGAGAATCAACGTGGGCCTCCAGGGCAGCGCCCTCGGGGCGGTTGCCTACAAGCACGCCCTGCAATACGCGAAAGAACGGATACAGGGCGTGGATGTCCGCAACATGAAAGACCCCAACGCCCCTCACGTGGCGATCATCGAGCACCCGGACGTGCGCAGGATGCTTCTGTTCGGAAAATCAGTCACCGAGGCAACACGCGCCCTGCTTCTGAAAACCGCCTACTACGCTGACCTGGCCGAGGTCACCCAAGACGATGCGGAACGCGAGAAGGCGGCGGGATACGTGGAACTCTTTACCCCGCTCTGCAAATCCTACTCGACCGACATGGGCTTCGAGGTGTGCGTGCAGGCCATGCAGATCCTCGGAGGCTACGGGTACTGCAAAGAGTACCCGGTCGAGCAGTACGCGCGGGACTCGAAGATCGCATCCATCTACGAGGGAACGAACGGAATCCAGGCCATGGACCTGTTGGGAAGAAAGCTCGCCATGAAAGGCGGCACGCTGTACATGAATTTCCTCGCCGACCTGAACGCCTTCGTGGAAGAGAACCGGTCTCACGAGACCCTCGGCAAGTACGTCGAGGAACTCGCCGCTGCCAAGGACGCCCTCGCAGATGTGACGAACGACTTCATGACCAAGTCGATGAGCGGGGACACGCTCTACCCGATCTCCTGCGCCATGCCCTACCTGAACTCGTTCTCCGAGGTTGTCTGCTCCTGGCTCCTGCTCGAACAGGCCCTGATCGCACAGAAGAGACTGGATGAGATCTCGAGCGAGAAAGGCGCCACCGACGCGGAGGCCCTGAAGGCCCTTGCCGAGGAAAACGACGAAGCAAAATTCTACGCAGGCAAACTCGATTCGATGAAGTTCTACGTAACCCAGATCCTGCCGCAAGTTAAGGCCAGGGCTGCGAGCGCGAAGAGCGAGGACCGTACGATCCTGGACGCGGTTCTGTAAGAACCGGCTCGGAAACTCTTCCTACCCAAAAGGGCTCACCACGGGTGAGCCCTTTTTCTTTGCATGCCCCCAAGGACAAAGACATGAGACGCGTTTTCCTGGTCATCATGGACGGTGTCGGCATCGGCGCCCTTCCCGATGCAGCGGCATACGGGGACGAGGGTGCGAACAGCCTTCTCCACTGCTCGGAGAAGGTCGGCGGGCTGCCTCTCCCCTGCCTGGACCGACTCGGGCTGGGAAGGATTGCGGAGAGAAAGGGTTCGGTCAGGGAGCCGAGCCCGGCAGCACACTTCGGCGTCATGCAGGAGGCCTCTCGCGGCAAGGACACTCTGACGGGCCACTGGGAAATGATGGGGCTGATCGTGTCCGAACCGTTCCCCACCTTCCCGCAGGGACTCCCCCAGACGATCCTGGATGCCTTCGAAGAGAGAACAGGGTGGGCGCCCCTGGGGGGGCATCCCGCCTCGGGCACGGAGATCATCGAGGCGCTGGGGAGAGAGCATCTGGCATCCGGGAGGCCCATCGTCTATACCTCAGCGGACAGCGTCTTTCAGATTGCGGCGCATCTCGACAGGTTCACCCTCGAAGCCCTCTACCGGATGTGCGAAGGCGCGAGGGAAATCGTGGACCCTTACCGGATCGCCCGCGTGATCGCCAGGCCCTTTACCGGAATGCCGGGCCGTTTCCATCGCACCGCGGATCGAAAAGACTTCGCCTTGCCCCCTCCCGCACAAACCCTTCTGGACGTCCTCGGCGACCACGACATCCCGGTTCTGGGCATCGGGAAGATCCGCAACATCTTTGCAGGCAGGGGCATCCCCCGGTCCCTTCCCGCGGCGGGCAATCTGCAGGGGATCCGGTGGCTCGAGGAGGCCCTCGACCAACATTCGGAAGGCCTGGTATTCATCAATCTCAACGATTTCGATACCGAATACGGCCACCGGAGGAATGCCCAGGGGTATGCGGAGGCCCTGCGTGCGCTGGACGATGCCCTCCCCCACCTGCTGGATGGCATGAGGAAGGGAGACATCCTCATGCTGACGGCTGACCACGGTTGTGATCCGACCCACAGGGGAACCGACCACACCCGTGAGTTCGTGCCTCTCCTCGTGCACACAAAGGATTGCAGGGAGGGGTCCCCCCTTGGCGTCCGAACGAGCTTCGCCGACGTGGCGGCCACCGTGGCAGAGGCCTTTTCCGTTCCATGGGAATCCTCGGGAGAGAGCTTTTTCCGATGTCTGCAAACAGCTTGAGGAAGGAGGGCGACTTGTCAGAGAGCCCACGGCCCGATGAGGACCCGCCCTGTTGACAACAAAGCCCTTTTCCCTTATATTTCCTTATGTTATGAAGGTGTATTACGATCTGAAAGAGTATTGCGAGTCGCTTCCCTATCCGGTGGTAACGCTGGGGAACTTTGACGGAATTCATCGTGGCCACCAGGAGATCTTCCGCATCCTCCGGCAGGAGGCGGAGGCGAACCGCGGGACCGCGCTCGTCATCACCTTCTTCCCCCACCCCTTGAAAGTCCTGCACCCGGACCGTGCGCCCCGGTTGATCACGAACATCCAGGACCGTGTCGAACTAATGGAATGCTGCGGCATCGACCATGTCCTCTGCCTGCCCTTCAACCAGGAGTTTGCCGGTTGGGACGCGGAGCGCTTCGTTCGGGAAATCCTGGTCCGGAAGCTGGGCATCAAGAAGATGCTGGTCGGTGAAGACTTCCGTTTCGGCAAAAACCGGGAGGGAGGCATCAATTTTCTGAAGAAGAGGGGGCAGCCCTTCGGCTACACGGTCCAGAAGATCGAACCGATTCGAGTGGACGGCCTGGAGATCAGCAGCACGCGCATCCGGCAGTCGATTCAAGAAGGCCGCATCCGGGAATCGAACGCCATGCTCGGCAGACCCTACAACATCTCCGGAACGGTCGTGACGGGCGACAAGAGGGGAAGGACCCTGGGGTACCCCACGGCGAACCTGGCGACCGAGGCCGAGCTTCTTCCGCCGAACGGCGTTTACGCCGTTCGGGTGGTTCTCGGGGAAGAGCGTAGGCCCGGCGTGGCCAGCCTTGGTGTCAAGCCCACCTTTTCGGGCAAACAGTATTCCATCGAGGCCCACATCTTCGACTTCGACCAGGATATCTACGGGAAATTCCTGAGGATGGAATTTATAGAACGCATTCGTGAAGAAGAATCCTTCCCGGACGCCCATGCGCTCGTAGAGCAGATCGATCGCGATGCCGCGCAGGCGCGTCAAATCCTTGAGCAGGGCCCCCCTGAGGCCTGCAATCAGCCCGATGAAGAGAAGACCGGAACCCTCTCCTGACAAGAAGCAGGGCCTCGGCCACCTCGAAGCCTCCGAGAATCCTGCCGAACCGGAGATCGAACAGGCCGACGGCGCGGAAGCCGTCTTTGACTGGGTTGTCCGGGAATCCCAGCAGGGCACGCGCCTGGACAAGTTCCTGCTGGAGACGGGACAATTCGTCTCCCGCCATCAGATTCAGAAGCTCATCGAAACCGGTTCGGTCTGGTTGGACGGCGCCCATACAAAGGCGTCCTGTCGGCTGAGGCCCTTCCAGGGGATACGCGTCGAGGTGCCGCCTCCTCGGCCGATCGAGACCGCCCCGGAGCCGATCCCCCTCGACGTCCTGTACGAAGACAAGGACCTGCTGGTCGTCAACAAGCCCGCGGGCATGGTCGTACACCCGGCCGCGGGCCACTCACGGGACACCCTGGTCAATGCCCTGCTCTTCCATTGTCAGGATCTCTCCGGCATCGGGGGAACGCTCCGACCCGGCATCGTCCACCGGCTGGACAAGCAGACCTCCGGGCTTCTGGTGGTTGCCAAGGGGGACAAGGCCCATTTGGCCCTGTCGGAGCAGTTCAAGGCCCATTCCATTCTCCGGGAATATGTGGGGCTCGTTCACGGCAGCCCTGCGGACGAAGGGGGGAGCGTGGACCTGCCGATCGGAAGGCATGTCACAGAGCGCAAGAAGATGTCGAGCCAAACCCGTCGAGGCAGGCATGCGGTGACCCACTGGAGGGTAGAGCGACGATTGGAGAACTTCACCCTCTTGAGATTCACCCTGCAGACAGGAAGAACACACCAGATCCGCGTCCACATGGCGGAGCGAGGGCACCCAATCGCGGGTGATCTCGTCTACGGGGGCAAACGAACCCGGCTCAACCACCTGCCGGCAGCCCACCCGGACCGCAAGACCCTGGAAGGCCTGGACCGCTTCTTCCTGCACGCAGAGAAACTGGGATTCGAGCATCCCCGGAGCGGGGCCTCCCTTCAGTTCTCCTGTCCCCTTCCGGAAGAACTCGAAGCGATCCTCCTCTGCCTCGCCCCGCGGACAGGCCCATGAAAGAGACGAATGCCAAAGGCGTGTGCTACTATTCCGTCCCGGCGTGGGGCACACAATCCACGGTCGCACACGGGTTGTTCACCCGGACCGGGGGCGTCAGTCCACCTCCTTACGCTTCCCTGAACGTGGGTCCGAAGGGGGGCGACACACTTGCCCACGTGCGGGAAAACCTGAAACGGGCCGCCAGGGTCCTTTCCATCCCCGCAGAGAGGATCTTCTGTGCGGCCCAGGTCCACGGGGACCGGATTCATCAGGTCTCCGGCGGCGAGCCCTCGATCTTCGGGCCGGACGCCCCCCTGCAGGGAGACGGGCTCGTCACGGTCGAGAAAGGGCTCTACCTCGGCATCCTGACGGCAGACTGTGTCCCCCTCCTGCTGCTCGACCCCAGGCGTTCCGTTGTGGGGGCGGTCCATGCCGGATGGAGGGGAACTGCGAAAGGGATTGCCGGAAAGGCCGTTCTGAAGATGTGTGACGAATTCGGATGCGAATCCTCCGACATCCTCGTCGCCCTCGGGCCTGCCATCGGGCCGTGCTGCTACGTCGTAGGGGACGAGGTGGCTCGAGCCTTTGTGGAGAAAGACCGGGAAACCAGACCCTTTCTTCAGCCGGAGGGGTCCGGTCGATGGAAATTGAATCTGGAAGGTATCAATCGGCATCAATTGATAAGCGCGGGCATACGGGACAGCAACATCACCCCCTCTTCCCTTTGTACGTCCTGCCGGAAGGACCTGTTCTTCTCCGTGCGGGCGGACGGAGAGCCGACGGGCCGACAAGTCGCCCTGATCGGGCTCCGACCCTAAAGATTCCGGAGGACGAATCCGAAAAGAGACAAGGAGGGAAGAAAAGGGCTTGACAGGGCACCCTCTTTTCACTATAGTTGTCTCGCTGCATAAAAAGCTCTGTCCCTCTCACTTCACACACTTCCAAGAAGGTTTCTCGTTAGGCCCTCAATCATCCATTCATGCGAGCCAGATTGGCAGTGGTTCTTAGGGCGAATCATTTGCGGGAGCAGTGAGTGAGTGGACTCCTTTCTTCGTAACCGATTGCTGGTAATCGAATTCGTTCTCAGACATAAAATGCCCTTGCAGTCCCCTTGGCAAATCCTGATGCGGTGACCGATCTCGTTCTCGACGCTTGCCCAACTCCTGTTACGGGGAATTCGTCCGGGGGCCACTCTTTTACGCAACCACGCAGCAGAACTTAACATGCTCAGCACAACCAAGGAGGAAGATTTCAAACGATGGCAAAGGAAAAGACAGACGACTACATGAACCTGAAAGAGCTCAAACAGAAGAAGATCAGCGAACTCGCGAGCTTCTCCAAGGCATTGAACATCGAAGGCGCCGCCAGCATGCGCAAGCAGGACCTGATCTTCGCGATCCTGCAGGCGCAAACGGAAAAGAACGGCCTGATCTACGGGTCGGGCGTCCTGGAGTGCCTTTCCGACGGCTTTGGGTTCCTGCGCGCACCCGACTACAACTACCTTCCCGGTCCCGACGACATCTATGTCTCCCCCTCCCAGATCAGGCGTTTCAACCTGAAGACAGGATGCACGGTTTCCGGGCAGATTCGGCCGCCCAAGGACTCGGAGCGATACTACGCCCTCCTCAAGGTCGAGGCGGTGAACCATGAGGACCCGGAGCAGGCCAGGGAGAAGATCCTCTTCGACAACCTGACCCCCCTGTATCCGGAGGAGAAGGTCAACCTGGAATATGACCAGGAGAACTACTCCACCCGGATCATGGATCTCCTGGTGCCGATCGGCAAGGGACAGCGGGGACTGATCGTCTCACCCCCCCGGTCCGGGAAGACCATGCTTCTCCAGGCGATCGCCAACGCGATCACATCCAACAACAAGGAATGCGACCTGATCGTCCTCCTGATCGATGAACGCCCCGAAGAGGTGACGGACATGGCGCGTTCCGTGGAAGGAGAAGTGATCAGTTCCACCTTTGACGAGCCAGCGCAGCGACACATTCAGGTTGCCGAGATGGTCCTGGAGAAGGCGAAGCGTCTCGTGGAATACAAGAAGGACGTGGTCATCCTTCTGGACAGCATCACCCGGCTGGCCAGGGCCTACAACACGGTCGTGCCCCCGAGCGGAAAGATCCTGTCCGGAGGCGTGGATGCGAATGCCCTGCATCGGCCCAAACGCTTCTTCGGCGCTGCCCGAAACCTCGAAGAGGGGGGCAGCCTGACGATCATCGGGACCGCTCTGGTCGACACGGGAAGCCGGATGGACGACGTGATTTTCGAGGAGTTCAAGGGAACCGGCAACATGGAAATCGTGTTGGACCGGCGTCTCGCCGACCGAAGGATCTTCCCGGCCATCGACCTCAATCGCTCCGGAACCCGCAAGGAAGAGCTCCTCATCGAGAAGGAAGACCTGAACCTGATCTGGATCCTCAGAAAGGTGCTTCAGCCTCTGAACCCGATCGAGGCGATGGAGTTCCTCCTGGACAAGGTTCAGAAGACGCGCACCAACCGAGATTTCCTGAATGCCATGAGCGGTTCCGATTAGAGGAATATCCCTCCAATCTTGCTATATTTCGGGAGAGTCTTGCGGCTCGGTTGCATAGGATCTCGTTTTCCGCTACTATAGAAAGATTATGGTTTGTGAGAGAGGAATTCTTCTTGTTTTTCTCTCTCTTTCACTGGATCCACACAAGGAGTGCACGCTATGAAGAAAGGAATCCACCCGGAATACGTGGAAACCGTTGTACGGTGTGCGTGCGGGAATGAATTCAAGACAAGGTCGACAAGGGAAAAGATCAATACAGAGATCTGCTCCAGTTGTCATCCGTTCTTTACCGGCAAACAGAAGCTCGTGGACTCTGAGGGCAGGGTTGAACGATTCATGCGGAAGTACGGAAAGACCACGCCAAAGAACTGAACCCACCCGTTTTCCCCCGTCGGTTCTGGAATTCTTGATCTCACGCATGCTCCCCAGGGCAACGATCCGCACAACCAGCGTCGAGACGTGCGCAAGATCTTGCCGGCGAGGAACCGCGAACGTTCTCGTCCGTAGACGAGAAGGAGGCACAGCCCGCACATTGCTCGCAGACGAAGGCTTCATGCAATATGCGGGGTAAGGCGCCGGAGGCCACGCGATGTTTGAGAATTTGGGTGAAATCGAGAAGCGATGCCAGCAACTCTCGGAAAAACTCAGCACGAGCGAGATCTTCCAGAACCCCCTCGAGTACAAGCGGGTCGCCAAGGAGCATTCACAACTCCAGCAGATCCTCACGGTCTACGTACGGCACAAGGACCTGGTAAGACAGATCGACGAAAATGAGGAACTGCTCTCCGAGGAGGAGGAGGAACTCCGGGAGATGGCCAGGGCCGAGATCCAGAGCCTGAAGGAGCGTCTCCTGGGAACCGAGAAGGAACTGACGCTTCTCCTTCTGCCCAAGGACCCGAACGACGACAAGAACATCCTCCTTGAGATCCGGGCCGGGACCGGCGGGGAAGAAGCCGCCCTTTTTGCCGCGGATCTATTCCGTATGTACGGCAAGTATGCAGAATCGCAGCAGTGGAAGGTGGAGGTCCTGAGCAGTCACCCCACAGGATTGGGAGGATTGAAGGAGATTATCGGCCTGATCCAGGGGGAGCGCGTTTACAGCCGGCTGAAATACGAGGCCGGGGTTCACCGCGTCCAGCGCGTGCCGGAAACCGAGACACAGGGCAGGATCCACACCTCTGCCGTCACCGTTGCGGTCCTCCCGGAGGCGGACGAGGTGGACTTCAAAATCGATCCGGCAGAGCTGCGCATCGACATCTTTCGTTCCAGCGGCCCCGGCGGCCAGAGCGTGAACACGACCGATTCGGCGGTCCGTATCACCCACCTGCCCACGGGCCTCGTTGTCTCCTGCCAGGACGAGAAATCGCAGCACAAGAACAAGGCAAAGGCGATGCGCATCCTGTCCGCAAGGTTCAAAAACCTGATGGAACAGGAACAGCACCAGGAAATTTCGCAGCAAAGGAAGACGATGGTGGGCACGGGCGATCGGAGCGAGAGGATCCGGACGTACAACTTCCCGCAGGGCCGTGTTACGGATCACCGGATCGGACTGACTATCCACCAACTGGAAAAGGTCCTGGAAGGCGAACTGGATGTCCTGATCGGCCCGATCCTGTCCCATTTCCAGACCGAAGCCTTGGCCCAGCAGAAAAGGTGAACGAACCTTGGACGTTCGTAGATCGACGACGATCAAATCAACCCCAGATCGATGGAACGAACCCTGGACGTTCGCAAACCGATGACAACCAAGCCAACGCGACCCTCCCCGCAACCGCGGGACAGCGAACAGGCAGGCGAGAGGCCCTGGACCGTACGCAGTGTCCTGCAGTGGACCACCGATTTTTTCGCCCAGCACGATCTCGAGTCCGCCCGGCTGGACGCAGAGGTGCTCCTGGCACATGTGCTCGAGCAGGACCGGTTGGCGCTGTATCTCCATTACGAGGACACGGTCCCAGGGTCGGCCCTTCAGGCTTACAAGCGGCTGATTCGAAGGCGAGTTAACCGGGAGCCGATTGCCTACATAACGGGCATGCGCGAGTTCTATTCGATCTCCTTTGCCGTGGAACCCCCGGTTCTGATCCCTCGCCCCGAAACTGAACACCTGGTGGAATACGTGCTCGAGCATGTCAAGGAAAACACCGGTTCGACCGGGCGGGGGGCGTTCAGCATCCTCGAGATCGGCACCGGGTCCGGGAATCTCTGCATCGCCCTGGCAAAGCATCTTCCCCAGGCGCAGATCGTATCGGTGGATGTGAGCTTTTCGGCGATCTCGGTGGCCAGGAAGAACCTGAGGGGGCATCCGGACTGCTCGGAGCGAATCCGTCTCGTTCAGGGGGACCTTCTCGATGGCCTCCACCCGGAAAGGGCGAGATTCCATCTGATCGTCTCGAACCCCCCTTACGTGCCCACCGAATCCTGGGACGACCTGGCGCCTGAGGTGCGGGAATACGAACCCAGGGTTGCGCTGGACGGAGGGCACCGGGGAACGGAGATCCTCCACAGGATCCTGAGCAATGCCGCAAGGTTCCTCCTGCCCGATGGGGCCCTGGTCGTGGAAATCGGAGAGGATCAGGCCGAGGCGATGGCCGACGTGGCAGAAGAGACCGGTCACTACCGCCGGTCGCGGGTCCTGGAGGACTATGCGGGGAAGCCGCGGGTGTTTGTCGCGGTGAAGTGAAAGAACGTCAGGTGAAAGGTAAGAGGTAAAAGGCGAAAGGGTTGAACAGAGTATTGAGTACGCATCCATGTAGTGGCGTATCCTTGGTGAGTCAGGGGCTATTCCTTCACCCTTTGACCTTTAACCTTTTCTCTTGGGGGAGGCGGCGTTGGACAAACTGCACATAGAAGGCGGGATACCCCTGCGCGGCGAGGTCCAGATCGACGGCGCCAAGAACGCGGCTCTGCCTGCCCTTGCTGCCGCACTCCTGGCGGAAGATCGTGAAGTCCTTCTCGAGAACGTGCCTTGCGTGGTCGACATTCGCACCATGTGCAGTCTGCTCCGGGACATGGGCGCGTCGATCGAAGAAGAGGGCACATCGATCCGTATCCTGCCGAGGGAACTGACCTCCCAGGAGGCCCCCTATGATCTCGTTCGAAAGATGAGGGCCTCGATCCTGACCCTCGGGCCTCTGCTGGCGAGGTACGGCTACGCCAAGGTCTCGTCCCCCGGAGGGTGCGCGATCGGCGAGCGGCCGATCGACCTCCACCTGGCGGGCCTGGAGGCCATGGGGGCACGAATCAACCTGCACGGAGGATACATCGAGGCCCGGGCCGACCACCTGCACGGCGCCGAAATCTACCTGGACACCCCCTCCGTCACCGGGACCGAGAACCTTCTCATGGCCGCTACACTGGCGGAAGGCCAAACGATCATCGAAAACGCCGCTATGGAACCGGAGATTTCGGATCTCGCGGCACTCCTGAAGGGGATGGGCGCAAAGATCGAGGGAGAGGGCACGGAGAGGATCGAGATCCAGGGCACGACGCGTCTGGTAGGCACCTCCCATCGGATCATCCCGGACCGGATTGAGACAGCCACTTACGCTGCCGCTGCCGCCATCAGCCGGGGGGATGTCCTGATCCAGGGAACAGACAAGGAGATGCTCTCCTCGGTCATCCAGAAGATGACCGCCGCAGGAACGGCAATCACAGCCGAGGCGAAGGGGTTCCGTGTCTCATCCGGGGAACGCCTTCGGGGCGTGGACGTGACCACCGCGCCCTATCCCGGGTTTCCGACGGATGTGCAGGCGCAGTTCATGGCCATGATGGCCCTCGCTGAGGGGACGAGCGTCATCCGGGAGATGGTATTCGAGAACCGATTCATGCATATCGCCGAGCTTCGGAGAATGGGAGCCGATATCCGGACAAAGGGTGCATCCGCTGTGATCCGCGGCGTCTCTTCCCTGGAAGCCGCGCCCGTCATGGCCACCGACCTGCGGGCCAGTGCCTGCCTCGTCGTGGCAGGCCTGGCGGCAAGGGGCGAGACGAAGATCGCCCGCATCTACCACCTGGACCGCGGTTACAGCCGTCTGGAGGAGAAGCTGTCCCGTCTGGGTGCGCGCGTACGTCGGGTCAAGGG
>JAQYVQ010000299.1 GCA_030145435.1 Syntrophobacteria bacterium
ATGGGCGAGAGATCAGGACATTCCTACGGCGGAGGTCCTGGCCCTCCGAATCGAGCAAAAGGGCCTCTGCTTGTACCGCGGGGACCTCGTGACCCGGGAGATCGAGGCCTCGGAAGACCTGGACGAATACCTGAAGTCGGCCCGGACGGGGGGAGGGTGGACGGTCGGACAGGGAAAGGAGATCATCCGGAGTGTGGCGCTCCTTCTCCAGCGGATGCATCGGGCAGGCCTGTACCACGCCGATTTGAACCTGAAGAACATCCTGGTCCAGATCACCGAGTGTGGCGTGAACAGCTACGTCATCGATCTGGATCGAGCCAGGGTGATCAAGCCGCTCGGTTCCAGGATGCGGATCCGCAACCTCGTCCGGCTCTACCGGTCTATGGACAAGCAGGGGTATCTGAAGGATCTGATCGGGATGAAAGACATCGTGGCCTTTGTCAGGGCTTACTGCGGGGAAGACCTGGAACTTCTCACCGTGTGCAAAGAAGTGATGCGAAAAGACATGTGGTTGCTTCGCTACCACCGAGCGGGTTGGAGGCTGTCCAGGGGGCTCCGGAAGATCGGGCGAGGCGGGGATGACTGACAGGGCCCTTCTGATACGCCTCGGGGCAATGGGCGATACCCTTCACGCGTCGAGCGTTGCCCTCCTCTTGAAGAAACACGCCCCGCACATGGAAGTCGATTTTCTCGCGGCGGCGGGCCTGGGGGATCTGTTCAAGATGATCCCGTCCGTCACGGAGGCCTACTGCCTGCCCTTCCGCAAGATCCCGTTCCGGTTGCACCCCTGGTGGCTCGCGTTGCTGCGTGACCTCAACCGGCGGTCCTACAAGCTGGCCTACCTGATGGAGACAAACCCGCGCTTCCTGCCCCTGTTGAGCGCGATCGACGCGGACCGGAAGATGATCGTCGGCCGGATGGATGACCAGGAAGGGCTCCGGTCGAACCAGCCGAACCCGGTCCGGTACCAGCGCCCCCTGTGGGATGCCGGCCTGGTGCCGAGAGACATCTGCCATCCGGAACTCGTCGTGAACCCTGGGGATGCGGGACGCGCCGAAGAGCTTCTCGTCTCTCTGGGGCTCGACCCGGAAGCGCCGCTCATTGGGCTCCACCCGGGAAACAGCTATCAGGCCAGGAAGATGTGGAGGAAGAAATTCCGGCGAACCGATCTGCGCTGCTGGCCTGAAGGGCGGTGGGAAGAACTGGTCAGGGAGATGCACCAGGAGAACGATTCACTCCAGTTCGTGTTGTTCGGAGGCCCCCAGGACCGACAGGCAAACGACCGGATTGCAGGTCGGCTGCGAAACGTGGCGCCGGACTTTCGGCTGGCCGACGCGGCCGGAAGGACTGATCTCGTCCTGGCCGCAGCCCTTGTCGAACGATTCTCTCTTTTCGTGAGCACGGACACGGGGCCACTCCACATGGCCGCAGCCCTTCGGGTTCCCTTTGTCGGCCTGTATGGCCCCACGCGGTTCGACGAGACACGGCCCTTTCCGCCCGAACCGGTGGGGACGGTGCTGCGGCACTCCCTGCCTTGCCAGCCTTGCTATGGCACCCGGGATCAACGAAGATGT
This sequence comes from Syntrophobacteria bacterium, assembly GCA_030145435.1. Lineage (GTDB taxonomy): Bacteria > Desulfobacterota > DSWW01 > DSWW01 > DSWW01 > S015-6. The sequence continues at coordinate 1,575 of JAQYVQ010000299.1, forward strand.
AAGGACAACGTTTGTATGCAGGGCATCGAGGCCGGAGAAGTCGCCGAGAAGGCGCGAGAATTGAACCCCGCGCTGTTTCGGCCTTGACCGCCTTCGAGCAGGTCGGAAGGAGGAGCAAATCGAATGAACAAGATCAGCAAGCCGAGTCAAATACGCCGGAAGGCCCGGCAGAACCTCGTCTATGCTTCGAATTGCGCACAGGCCACGCTGATGACCCTGGCTTCGACCTCGGAGAGGTCGGACCCGGTCCTGATGCGGGCTGCCACCAACTTCGAAGGGGGGTGTGTGGGCTGTGGTTCGACCTGTGGCGTGGTCAGCGGCGGGGTGCTCGGTGTGGGCGCCTTGTTGTCCTCCCTTCCGGGGCAAGATCCTCAGCAGTTGGAGCAGGACATCTACGAGGCCTCGATCACGTACAGGAAATGGTTCGAAGGTCGTTTTGGCACGAGCCTCTGCTACGAACGCGTCGGAGCTGACTTCGGAACACTCGGAGGGCTCCTGTCGTATTTATTCCCGGGGGACAAGCTGGTAAGATGCCTTCAGCACATAGGCGACGCCCTCGTTTGCGTAAACGACGAGGTTCGCCGGACCGCGGAGAAGAGGGGTCTCGCTCTTCGTTTCGACAAGGGTATGCCCGGGGGGCCGACGGAGCCCCACTGCGCTTACACCGTGTTCAAGGCGCTGGCTGCCCGGTCGGGCAGGCAGGAGAACTCTGTAGGCTGGGCGTGCACAGGGCTTGGTGGAGGCGTGGCATTGAGTGGGGCCGTCTGCGGCGGGCTCCTCGGTGCGATCCTGGGGCTCGGCCTGGAATACGGGATCGATCCGGATTCGATGGGCTTCGGAAGCATCGTGAAGGCCTTTGTGGTCGGGCATCGAAACCTGGTCAAGCACGAGACGTTCGCCGGGGGGCCTGTCGAAGATCTTCCGAAGGAGGCATTTGCCCGGTCCCGCTACCTCGCCGATCGGTTCGAGAAGGCCTTCGGCAGCCTGAACTGCAAGGAGATCAGCGGACGGGAATTTGCCTCGCCCGATGAGCTGAACGCTTTTCTGCCCGAATCCAAGGTGTGTGGAGAGATCTTCACCTGGTGCGAGCAGGAGGCGGCAAACCTGATGGGCCCATAGGCGCCGGCGCGGGGACAGACGTAGGATGAGGGGTGACAGTTGTCCAATGATCAATTACGCCCGAGGCTGAGGACAGACCATGGGTGGCCTCAAGAAACAAGGTTGAATCTATGAGCGAACCGGAAAGTGAATACACGATCGGAATAGTCTACGGACTCAAGCGGAGCTTGCGGTACGGCTTGCCCTACTGGAGGATCATCCTGCTCACGATCTTGTGTATGATCATCTATTCCGTGAGTCTCACCGGAAGGGCATACATGATCAAGCCCTTTCTCGAGGAGGTGATCATCCCGGCGACCGAGATGCGCGATATGCCCGGCCTCGGGTCTCTGGACCTTTCGCAGATCAAGGGGGAGGTCTCGGATGAGCAGCTGGCCGCGGAGCGGGAGAAGCTGGCCGCACTCCTGGAGGAGAAGCTCGTGCTTCTGATCGGCATCGCCCTGGCCGTGGTCGGGATGATCCCGTTGATGGCCTTCGTAAAGGGATACGGCTCTTCCTATGTGGTGGCCCGGATGGTGCGCGACCTCCAGTGCGATCTTTGCGATAAATTCCTCCAGCTGCCCCTGGCCTACCACACCCGAGCCCGAAAGGGTGAGATCTTCGCCCGACTGAACAGCGACGTAGGGAGGAGCGCGGAGAGCTTTCGACTCCTTTTCGGAGAACTCATTCAGGAGTCCCTCACGCTCCTGGTAGGTGTCGGAGCCATGATCTACCTGAGCTGGCAGCTGACCGCGCTGATCTTCGGGCTCTTGCCCCCCCTGGTGCTCCTGATCGTCCGGTTCGGAAAGAAGGTTCGGAAGAGGAGCATGAAGCGACAGATGAAGATCGGGGACCAGATGGGCTCCATGCTTCAGATGTTCAGCGGCATCAAGATCGTGAAGGCCTTCCGGATGGAGGAGACAGAGAGCCGTCGCTTTCGAGCGGTCAACGACGAACTTTTCCGCAGAGAGATGAAGGTGGTGAAGACCGATGAGACGAGCAAGAGCATCACCGAGCTGTTCAACAACTTCACTTACATTATGTTTATTGGGGTAGGCATCTACGCCATCATGAAGGAGATGCTCGGTCTCACACTGCCCGTGCTGGTGGCGTTCCTGGCCCTGGCAACCACGCTGTATCGTCCGATCAAGAATCTCTCCAGATCCTACAACAAGATTTCGGACTCGATGGCCGGAATCCAGCGGGTGACCGAGATCCTGGATCTCGAGGCGGAGACGCCGGGGCAGGAGGGTTCCGAGATTCTCACCGACATCCAAAAAGAGATCCGTCTCGAAAACGTTTCCTTCTCTTACGGCGGTGAGCAGAAGGTCCTGAAGGACATCAATCTCAGAATCGGAAAAGGGCAAACCGTCGCCCTGGTGGGAAAGACCGGCGTCGGAAAGACGACATTGAGCGACCTGATCCCCCGTTTCTACGATCCCACGGAGGGGAGGATCCTCATCGACGGCGCGGACATCCGGACCTTCAGCCGAGATTCGCTGCTGCGCCACATCGCCGTCGTGACCCAGGACCCGTTCCTGTTCGACACGAGCGTGGAGGAGAACATCCGGTACGGAAGGCTGGATGCTACGGATGAGGAAATTATCGAGGCTGCCCGGGCGGCGTTCATCCACGACCGGGTCCTCGACTTGCCCGAGGGATACAAGACCCGGGTGGGGGACCGCGGTGCCCGCCTTTCCGGCGGTGAACGTCAGCGGATCACCATCGCTCGGGCCATCTTGCGAAACCCTTCCATCCTGATCCTGGATGAGGCCACCTCCTCGTTGGACGCCGAGTCCGAGCAGTGGGTCAAGAAGGCGATCGACAACCTGATGGAGGGAAGGACGACCGTGGCGGTCGCGCACCGGCTCTCGACGATCCGGAACGCCGACAAGATTGTTGTTCTCGAGGATGGGCGTATCTCGATGATTGGAAAACACGATGAGCTCATGCAGCAGGAAGGCCTGTACCGAGAGTTGTGTGCCTTGCAGTTTCAACAGGACGACTTCGGCCCCCTCACGAACTCCCGATCGGCGTGATCCTGAACCGTGAAAACAGAACCTCTCTTCGAAAAAGTCCCCGATAGCCCGGACGCGAACCGAACCGCCCTGGTGCACGACTGGCTGACAGGGATGCGGGGCGGGGAGAAGTGCCTGAAGGTCCTGTGCGAGCTCCTGCCCCGGGCCGATCTGTTCACCCTGTTGCACCTTGAGGGGACCGTGGACCCGGTCATCGAGTCCCACGGGCCCCGTTCCTCTTTCCTGCAGGCCTTTCCGGGGGTGGGCCGCTACTACCGATACCTCCTGCCCCTCTTTCCTTTGGCTGCGGAAGGGTTCGACCTCCACGCCTACCCCTTGATCGTAAGCATCAGCCACTGTGCGGCCAAGGGGGTGATCCCCGGCCCCACGAGCCGCCACATTTGCTACTGTCTCACGCCGATGCGCTACGTGTGGGACCAGTATCCCTTCTACTTCGGCAAGGGCGGTCGAACCTCGGCACCGCGAGTGCTCACCCGCCTCGTGGCCCACTACCTGCGTGTGTGGGACGTGGCGGCCAGCAATCGGGTGGACGAATTCGTTGCCATCTCCCGGTTCGTGGCCGACAGGATCCGGAAGTACTATCGACGGGAGGCGCAGGTAATCTACCCGCCGGTGGAGTGGTCGCAGTACGAGGTCGCTCCGTCGCCGGAGAAGGATTTCTATCTGGTGGTCTCCGCGAACGCCCCATACAAGCGACTGGACATCGTGCTCGAGGCATTCCGTGATCTCGACCGTCACGTGAAGATTGTCGGCCATGCCCCGGCAGGGGAGGCCGCGAAGTCGAGGCGTGGAAGGCTCGGCAACGTGGAATGGCTGGGGTGGAGATCCGACGCAGAGGTCCGTGAACTCTATGCCAACTGCCGCGCCCTCCTGTTCCCCGGAACAGAGGACTTCGGGCTCGTTCCGGTGGAGGTGCAGGCAGCGGGCAGGCCGATCATCGCCTATGGGAGAGGAGGCGTGCTGGAGTCGGTCCGTGGGATTTCGGTGAAAGAGGCGGGGGGAACGGACAAGGGTTCATGGGAGAGGGGATGCACCGGAATCTTCTTCCAGGAGCCTACCGCAAAGGCGCTTACAGAGGCGATCGCGTGTTTCGAGTCTGTGGAGGACCGCTTCGATCCCCCGGGCATTCGCGAGTGGGCGCAACGTTTCGACCGACCCGTCTTCGAGAAGCAATGGAAGCGTCTCTTGCGTTCTCGTTGAAAAGCCCCCATTGGACGACTATACTCGTCGTCCAGCGTCCTTGAGCACAAAGGAGAGACCCTTGGATTGGCTGGTTCGCGGCGGCATTATGATGGCCCCGATTCTTGTCTTCTCTGTCATCGCCCTGGGTACATTCCTGGAGAGACTCTGGGTGTTGCGCAGGGACCTCATTCTTCCGGAAGAGTCGCTGCGGGAACTGGAGAACTTCCTCAAGAAGAAGATGATTCCGGAGGCACGGACCTACTGTCAGCAGCACCCGTCCCCTCTCGCCCGGATTCTCTTTGCCGGCCTCCAGCAGTATGGCAACTCCCGGGATCTCATCAAGGAGAACATGGAGGAAAGAGGAAAGGCGGAGGACCTGGAGCTGAAGAAGTACATCGGCCTCCTCCACACGATCGCCTCCGTGTCTCCGTTGCTGGGCCTGCTCGGAACCGTCAGCGGGATGATCAAGGTGTTCGGTACGATCTCGGTCGAGGGCGTGGGGAATCCCGCAAGCCTTGCCACCGGAATCTCCGAGGCACTCATCACGACCGCTGCGGGCCTGACTGTGGCCATCCCGACCTTCCTCGGACAGAGATATCTCGCGGCCCGCGCCGAACGGTTCATGCACATGCTCGAAGAGTACGCGACCTACCTGTTGAACCTTCTGCCCACATCGGCCCCGGGAGGCGGAGAGGAAGAGACATGAACTTCAAAAGGAAGGGTTCGGACGAGGAAGGCGAGCCTGTCCTGAACCTGACCTCGCTGATCGATGTCATGTTTCTGCTGGTGATCTTTTTCGCCGTCTCCACGACCTTTCGGGTGCACCCGGGCCTGTCGGTGAACCTGCCGCGGGCCCAGTCCGAGAGGATCGCGGAAGACAAGAAGACCATGAAGGCTGTCTTGACGGAGGCGGGAAAGATCTATCTCGACAATGAAGAAGTGGCGCGGGACGATCTGTTCGAGACCCTGCGGAGGCTGCAGAGGAAGTCCAAGGTCTCTCTGTTCGTGCTCGAGGCGGATGAGGACGCCAGGCACGGGCAGGCTGTAGAGCTGATGGACGCGGCCAGGCAGGCCGGGATCCCGCGGCTTGCGATTGCAACCGACAACGAGGGTGACACCGAGGACGAGGAGGCGGGCGAGGACGAGAATGGGGAATAGCGGAAGACAGGGAAATATGCTCGAGGAAATCCTTGCCCACAAGCGCGTTGAGGTCAGGGAGGCCAAGGGCCGCCGGCGTGTGGAGGTGTTGGAGGAAGAGGCCGGGCGCATGGACTCTCCCCGGTCTCTGATACAGAGGATCACGGACGCCCATGGCCCCGCACATCGGATCCTTGCCGAGATCAAACGGGCCTCTCCGTCGAAGGGGGTCCTCAGGGATGACCTGGACCCTGTCGATTGGGCGGGGCGCTACGTGCGTGCAGGGGCGATCGGGATTTCCATCCTGACGGACGAGAGGTTTTTCAAAGGATCCCTTGACGACCTCGCCCGGATCCGGGGACACGTGGACCTGCCCCTGCTTCGCAAGGATTTTCTGATCGACCCGTACCAGGTCGTTGAGGCAAGGGCCTCCGGTGCGGACGCCGTGCTCCTGATCATGCGGATCCTGGAAGACGGCCAGTTCCCGGACCTCCTGAAGAAGGTCCGGGAGGTGGGCATGGAGGCGCTCGTCGAGGTGCACGACGAGGCGGATCTGGAGCGGGCCCTTGCACAGGGCACCCGCTTGCTGGGGATTAACAACCGGGACTTGAGCTGCTTCAAGGTGGATCTCGCCGTGACCCGGCGTCTCATGCCTCGGATCCCGTCCGACGTGGTCGTGGTAAGCGCATCCGGAATCCGGGACCGGGAGCAGGTGCGGTCTCTCGAATCCGAGGGTGTGAAGGCATTCCTCGTGGGTGAGGCCCTGATGACGGCGACCGACCCGGAGGAGAAGCTCAGAGAGCTTGTGACATGACACGCGTGAAGGTGTGCGGGATCACGAGGCTGGAGGATGCCCTGCGCGCGGCCGACCTGGGTGCGGATGCGGTCGGGTTCATCTTCTATCCGAAGAGCCCTCGCTACATCCCTCCGCCGGAGGCTGCGGAGATCATCCGCGCCCTTCCGCCTTTCGTCGCCTCCGTCGGTGTGTTCGTGGACTGCCCGTCCGGCGAGATCGACTCCATTGCGACGGCGTGCTCCCTGACGGCCATCCAGTTGCACGGCAACGAGACGCCGGAGTTCTGCGATCAGTTTCGAATGAAGGTGATCAAGGCCTTTCGCGTGAGAGACGCCCGGCTCCCCTCCGAGATCGATCGCTACCGGACCGATGCCATCCTGCTGGACGCCTTCGTCGAGGGAAGTCACGGCGGAACGGGCAAGACCTTCTCCTGGGAGGTTGCCCGGGAGGCAAAAAGGTTCGGCAGGGTCATCCTCGCGGGCGGACTGAACTGCGAGAACATCCGAAATGCGATCGAGACCGTCCA
>JAQYVQ010000303.1 GCA_030145435.1 Syntrophobacteria bacterium
ACGGAGCCGGCCGAGGCCCCCGCGGAGGATGTTCCACAAGAGTGAGAGTCCATATGCCGAAGTGGTGGAATTGGTAGACACGCCATCTTGAGGGGGTGGTGCCCACCGGGTGTAGGGGTTCGAATCCCCTCTTCGGCACCAGTTTAAGGAAATCAGCCACTTACAACCGGAGGGTGCCATAGGGTGCCACTTGGTTGCCAAGTGGCTGAATTTTTTTTGGGGGTACGACCGAGCCGGTCGAGGTCGTTGATCATCTCCCCGGACATCTCCGGGATCCAGTGAGAATAGACGGCTGACGTGATCTCGACGGAGGAGTGCCCCGCCTCCTTCGATACGTGCTCAAGGGGATGGCCGAGGGAGAGCCTGTACGTCACGTAGCAGTGCCGCAGTGTGTGAATCCGTGTCTTCTCGCTCAGACCAGCCTTCTTCAGGATCGCCTTGAATCGGTTCCTCACTGAGTTCTGATGGTACGGGGTCTTCCCCCTATTCTTGGTTTCGCGCGAGACTCCCATTTATCCCTCGAACACGAAGTCGGCCCACGTTCCGCAACGATCCTTGTATTCGAAATCCTTCCCATGATCATTGTAGGTCCAGAAATACGTGTGGCAGTGTTTCAAGTTGTTGAGAACCGGAATGGTGGAGTTCTCGATCCGTATAGGCCCTCCATCAAATCCTTTCACCAGGGACTGTTTCATTTCTCCGAATGGCATCCGAAAGTGAATTGTCCCGTTCTCTTCCTCTGCATCAATTTTCACATACTTGACGCCGAAGTTCTTCTTCATGAACAGAGCGCCCATGTGGGTGGTCGTCAACGTATCGAGGACCTCGCGCTGTTCCTCGGTGGCACGATCGGTAATGTAGATTCCTCCTTCTGAGCCATGCTCCATGAAGTCGGTAAACTTCGGATAGAGGATGTCCCCATTGTAGATCACCGTGATTCCGCTCAGGTCAACACCGTTGACCTCGCCCTTTTCAATGCGGAAGACCATGTAATACCTGCAGCCGCCCTCGACATCCCGTCCGAAATAGTAAGGACAATGCCCTTCAGCGGCACATGCTTCGTTGTAAGTCCCCTTCACCTGCCAATTGGGTTGCAGTTCGCCCATAGCGTCCTCCTTCGTTCTGATTGGTGTCATAAACTGGTCTTGCACCTCTTTATTTGCTTGGATGAGACACGCATCTTTCTTGATTCAAGGGCAAGTAAAGGCTTTTCGTAAGAACTCTCGACTGTTTCGTTCATCTATTCGATCGTTATTTTGAATGAGACAACGGCCAGCGGTTTTCTCTCGGCAGGATAGAGTATGTAGAAACTGCTTCTGGTTAGCTGACGAGGGTGTCGATAAACGGAAAGGTGGAGATACTCCGTTTATCGACACCCTCAACGGAGATCTGCTGCGCGGCCTCCTTCTCGGGTTTGCCTGGAGATGGGGGCGGAAATTGGCCAGAAATTCTTTTCGGCGAGTAGGGTTCCCTAATTGATACCCAGGCCGTTTTTGCGATATGCTCGTGGGCACGATCCGATGACTCGACAAATCAAAAAACAATACTACATAAAGGGATTGCCTTATGCCACCAAAAGGGTTCAGATGCAAGCAGTGTGGCCATTGTTGTCTATATCTCGAAGCAGCGCACACGACGGTCTCTGCAACGGATAACGCATTCTGGGAATTAGAAGGAAGGGAAGACATCTTGGCCTGGACGGATCCTATCTGTGACGACAGTGGAAAGGTACTGGCTTACGACATTTGGATTAACCCCAAGACCGGCGAAGATGTTGTTAGATGTCCATGGATAAGGAAGTTACCCAAAAAGGAAAAGTACATTTGCCGGATTTATGATATGAAACCAAGATTTTGCAGAGAGTATCCTGAATCGAAGGAACACGCAGAGGGAACAGGATGTAAAGGATTTGAGGAATAACGAAAGGTTTCCAACAACTTGTTATGAGTCATCCTTTGACCCCTGATCCCTGAATAATTCCTCCACCGAGGAGGACATCCCCCCTGTACCAGACGGCGGACTGGCCGGGTGCGATTGCCTGGTCGTGGTCGGGGAGGTCGACGTGAACCGTCTCGGCGGTCTGCACTTGGAGTACCGCCCGGATGGCCCTGGTGCGGTAACGGACCTCTAACTCGGCCTCGAGTTTCGTGCCCGCGGCAGGGGAGGGCACGGAGACCCAGTTGACCCCGGCCACGAGAAAGACCCTCTTGCACAGCGCCTCTCTGGGACCGACGACGAGCAGGTTTTCGTCCGTGTCCTTTTCGGTCACATACAGGGGCCGGCCGGCCGGGATGCCGAGCCCCTTCCTCTGGCCGACCGTATAGAAGGGCAGCCCCTGGTGGGTGCCCAACACTTGCCCCTCTGTGTCTTGAATCGGCCCCGGGCGCATCGACACCCGACGGGCAAGGAAGCTGCGGTAGTCGCCCTCGGGTATGAAACAGATGTCCTGGCTTTCCTCGGTGCCTGACGTAGGAAGGGAGGCCTTTTCCGCGACGGTGCGGACACTCTCCTTTGTCATGGAACCGAGGGGGAAGAGTGTCCTTTCAAGGGCCGTCTGAGGGAGCGAGTAGAGCGCATAGGATTGGTCCTTTCCTCGATCCGTTCCTCGCAAGATCTGGGCCCTGTCGCCTTCCGTGTGGATTCGAGCGTAATGGCCCGTGGCAACGTACCAACAGTCCAGGGCCGAAGCCGCCTCGAGCAATCCCGGCCACTTCACGAAGGCATTGCATCGGACGCAAGGATTCGGGGTGGTGCCCGCCGCGTAATCGGCGCAGAAAGGGTCGATGACCGCTCTTTCGAAGTTGTCGGTGCGGTCGATGATGTGGTGTGTAATCTCGAGCCCTTCGCAGACTTGCCGTGCCCGCTCGGCTGCGGCAACCGAAGCGCGAACGAGCTGGAACGTCACGCCCTGAACATCGAGCCCTTGTTCCTTGAGCAGCAGGGCCGCGACCGAAGAATCCACGCCGCCGCTCATCGCTACCAAAACACGTCCTCTATTCATCTCCAGACTCTTTCACAGGTCTCTCAAAGCCAGCCGGATAAACAGGCAATTAAGCTCACATTAAGCCCTCGATCTTGAAAGACATTCTAGCTTCTGATACCATCTCGCACAACAACCGCCTCTCGAGCGGACTCTCGTCGGATCCGAAGAGGGCTCGACGACGAGGGCTCCCTGAACCGATCGGGCCGTGGGACAACCGTGATGCCGGCGACCGAGAGAAGCCTCGGTTTTTTTCTTTTTTGGATGAGAATATGGCAGATAGACGACCGTTGATTCTCCTTGCGAACGATGACGGGATCTTCTCCGAGGGACTGGCCGCCCTGGAAGAGTATATGCGGACTCTCGGGGATCTGTACGTTGTGGCCCCTGACCGGGAGCGCAATGCTGCCAGTCACAAGATCAGCCTGAAACGCCCGATCTACGTACGCCCGGAAGGCAAGAACCGATTTTCTACGTCCGGCACCCCCGCCGACTGCGTCAATATCGGCATCCATCGACTGCTTCCCGCAAGACCGGATCTGGTCGTGTCGGGAATCAACAATGGCGCCAACCTGGCAGGGGACATAAGCTACTCGGGTACCGTGGGCGCCGCCCGGGAGGCGCGGCTCCTCGGGATTCCATCGATCGCGTTTTCCCTCATGTCGCGCAATGCCCTCTTCTACGATACCGCCGCCCGTGTGGGCTGTGACCTGGTGCGATGGGTCTTGTCGAACGGTCTTCCTCCCGAGGTGTTCCTGAACGTGAACTTTCCTGATCTGGTGGATGGGTATCCCGCGAGGATCCGGTGGACGAGAATGGGACACAAGTTTTACGGTGATTTCCTGGAGGATGGCACGGACGACGAGGGCAGGCCCTGCTACCGGTATGGCCGGGATGCCATGCAGTACGACGAGGGGGACGCAGGGGACGCCGATTGGAGGGCGCTGGAACAGGGATACGTGTCCGTTACGCCGCTCCGTTTGAACTTCACAGACGAAGATTATCTCCACTCTTTGAAGGCGATCTATGACGGGGATGTCCACGCTCGACAGTCCGGAGTTGTCACGACTCCGGAAAAGGATGCTTGAAGACTTTGTAGTGGCCCGGGGCATTCGTGATCCCCTCGTCCTGCGAGCGATGGAGAAGGTGCCCCGTCACCTCTTCGTGGACGAGGCCCTCCGGGAGCGTGCCTACGGGGACTATGCCCTGCCGATCGGGGACAAGCAGACGATCAGCCAGCCCTACATCATTGCCCAGACCACCCAAGCGCTGGACCTGCAGGGCGGGGAGAAGATCCTCGAAATCGGAACCGGCTCCGGGTACCAGACAGCCATCTTGTCGCAGATCGTGGACCATGTCTATTCCCTGGAGAAGATTCCCCAACTCGGTCGGAGGGCACGGAAAGTACTCGATCTGCTGAGGTGCCACAACGTGGCCATCCGAATTCTTGACGGCACTTACGGGTGGAAAGAAGAGGCCCCCTTTGACGCCATCCTGGTGAGTGCTGTCTCCGACTCGATTCCGGAGAAGCTTCTCGATCAGGTGCGAGAGGGGGGAAGACTCATCCTGCCCCTGGAGGAAGGTGAGTCCCAGCACCTTGTTCGTTTACTGAAGACCGAGGCAGGCTGGGAAAAGGAGGTCCTCGGTCCCTGCCGATTCGTGCCTCTTGTCCATTCCTCCGGTTGAGGAGGGGGACGGGCGAGGTTTGCAAGGAAGGAGAGCATGCGCGAGACCATCCTGCAATTCATCGAAGGGCTCGGGATGTCCCCGGAGGCCGTTGTCCTGCTTCTTGCCATGCTGCCGATCTTCGAGCTCCGCGGGTCCGTTCCCGTGGGCATCCTCCTCTTTCAACTCCCCGTTGCCACGACGGCGATTTATTCCATCGTGGGGAACATGCTCCCTATCTTGCCCATCTTGTTTCTTTTCGAGCCCGTATACCGGTGGCTATCGCGATACCCGGTCTTCGAGAGGTTCTTCGAGTGGATTTTTCGCAGGACTCGCAGGAAGGGCAAGGTGATCGAACGACTCAAAGTGGTGGGTCTGGTTCTGTTCGTTTCCATCCCGCTCCCGGTCACCGGCGCCTGGACCGGTTCGGTGGCCGCCTTCCTGTTCCGGATACCCGTCTGGAAGGCATTTCCGGCGATTCTGTGCGGGGTGACGATCGCCTGCGCCGTGGTCACCCTGGCGAGTCTCGGAGTGATTCAGTTGCCCGGCATCTTCGGTCTGTCTCCACCCTGAGGCGG
>JAQYVQ010000324.1 GCA_030145435.1 Syntrophobacteria bacterium
TGACGATGTCGTGGTAGTCCCTGTCCCTTGCGAGGATGTACACCCTCGGGTTCTTAAGGATCCCCTCCTCCAGGGTCATGGTCCCGTCCTTGATTCTGATCGTCCATTTTCCCCCTCCGCTACCGGTGATATTGTAGCTGACAGTGGCCTCCACACCTTTCGCCTTGTCAGGGAGGAACCTGTTCGGCATCTGTTCAAAGAAATGGGCGACGGGTACCGGTTCCGAGGTTTCTTCCTCTTTCAGTTCCTGAATCAGATTCTTCTTGATGACCTTGCCAATAGCGTTCCTTGGAAATCCTTCCCGAAAGACGATCTGCTCCGGAACCTTGTAGGAGGCCATTTTCTTCTCACAGAAGGCCCGAATCTCTTCCTCTGAGGCCATCTCTCCTCTCTTGAGAACGATGCAGGCCTTGGCGACCTGACCGTACTTGTCATGGGGTTCGGGTATGACGGCGACCGCGTCAACCGATGGGTGCAGGGCGATGGCATGTTCGAGTTCTTTGGGGTAGATGTTCACGCCCCCACGAATGATCAACTCTTTCTTTCTATCCACGATGAACAGGAAGCCTTCCTCATCCAGGTATCCCACGTCGCCCGTGGAAAGCCAGCCGTCTTTGATGGTCTCGGCCGTGGTGTCCGGGCTATTGAAGTACCCCTTCATGACACAGTCACCCTTGACAACGATATCGCCGATCTCACCGGGAGGGAGCGCCTTCCCGCTCGGGTCCGATATCTTCACTTCCATCTCTTGAAAAGGCCTTCCCACCGACCCTATCTTGCGGCTCTTCTCCGTGTTGGCGCTGATCCCCCCCGTGTTCTCTGTCATCCCGTATGCTTCCAGGACAGGTATGCCGAACCGCTCCTCGCTCTCTTGAAGTTGCTCCGGAGGGATGGGGGCCGCTCCCGAAAGCCCCAGCCGGAGTGAACGGGTGTCCGCGTCGACTGCCTCTGGGCTCTTCAGGAGGATGTTCCACATGGTAGGGACGAGCAGAAAACCGTTCACCTTGTAGCGTTCCACGCACTCCCAGAATTCCGATGCCGAGAATCTTTGACGCAGGACGATCGTCGTCCCCGGGTACATGCAGGGCAACACCAGATCGTGCAAGCCGCCGGAGTGAAACAAGGGTAGCGCGCAGAGGATCCGCTCCCCGTGATAGACGGGAAGCTGTTCCGACTTCACTCGGGAGGCGAAGATGATGTTCCGGTGCGTTATCATGACGCCTTTTGGCTTGCCGGTGGTCCCGGACGTGTACAGCACAGCCGCCACGTCATCTTCTTGAGGAGCATCACTCAGAAGGGGCGCACCCGGACCGGCATCGATGATCTGTGACAGCGTTTCGTGTGAGAAATCGAGCTCCATCGATGACGGCGTGTTCACGATAATGCGCTCGACAGAGGGGATGTTCCCCCTGATGGCAGACACGACGTGAGCGTGCTCCGAATCCACAACCAGCACCTTGGGTCGGCAATCGTTTACCAGGAACTCCACCTCGGCGGACTGCCACCAGCAGCTGATGGGAACCCCCATGGCACCGATCTTCTGGGCCCCCATGAGGGTGTAGAAGAACTCCGGGCTGTTTGCCATCATGAAGGAAACGGCGTTCCCCCTTTTCACCCCGTTCTTCAGTAGATAGTTGGCAAAGATATCGGTTCTTTCGTCTAGCTCCCTGTACGTAACGACCTCATCATAGAACTCCAGAAAGGGGAGATCCGGATAGTTGGCCGCGTGTGAATTCAGCAGGTCTCTCGTTGTACGGACATCCGTCAAGGCCCGGCTTCCACACTTCTCTATCATGTTGTCACCCCACGGTCCTGCTAACGTCTCGCGCTCCTAATCCTTGCCGGCCTCCTGCTTGCCGGCCAGCGGGATCTTCATCCCTTCGATCTTCAATTTCAGCTCGATGCAGTCTTCATCCTCTTTCCTCTCGATGGCTCTCATGACCATGTCGAAGATCGTATCCCTGTATTCGGTTATCCGCTCGGGACGACCAAAGAGGAGCCACTGGGCGGCAAGGTGTTCGATGAACCCCAGCACCAGATTTCGAACGAGATACCCGTCGATATCCTTCCGGAAGACCCCTTCTTCGACGCCCTGGTCAAAGGCATCCACGATTGAGCGCGTCGCTTCCCGGATGGTGGCGTAGGCGGGCGATTTCAGGAAATTCCTGTTGCCCTTCAGGGTGAGCAACGCGACGGATGTGTAGAGGGGATACGTTTCATAGAATTCCAGGAACCCTTGAATGATGACTCTCATCTTCTCCTTTGCACCGTGAATGTACGGCTCCACCTGTTTCATCCGTTCCATCTCTCGACGGGTGTAGAGTTCCGCGATCGAGAAGATAACGTCCTCCTTCGACTCGAAGTATTCATAGATTGTCACGTCCGAGATCTTGGCTTCTTTGGCGATGGCGGAAATGGTCGCCGCCTCGAAGCCCTTTTCCCCGAAGATCTTCAAAGCACTCTCGAGAATGTGCAGTTCCTTTTCCTGACTTCGCTTCTTGTTTTTTTTCTTCTTCATGTTTCGCCTGTCCCCTCTTTCCAGATTCCGCGGAAGATTCCCGCCCTCTCAATAGCCACGGATACCTAATCCAACCTCATATGTCAAGAGATTTCTTTATCTGTGTATAGTTTTTCTAGCAGATTTCTTAGTCGTAATAAGATATATTGCCAAGGATGCAGAATTGTTCACATTTTATGCCAAAGTAATCTTGTCGACGCAAAGATGCCCATGAGCCTGGTCTGGGATCCGGGTATCCGATATGATGGGGACATCCCTTAGCCGGAAGGAGACTGAACCATGAAGAAGATGAATGTAGAGCAGATTTCCGGGATGGAACTCGACAGCCATCCCCTGTTCACCGGCCCGGTGTCCATACAATGGCTCTTGGCCGATGAGACGGCAAAGCAGTTGGGCATGCTCATGGTCCGCTTCGGCAAGGGGGTAAGGAACAAGTTCCACTCCCATACGACGGACCAGGTGCTCTTCGTTACCTCTGGAAAGGGCATCGTGGCTACCGAACAGGAAGAGGTGGAAATCCAGCCTGGAGACATCATTCATATTCCCGCGGGGGAAAAGCACTGGCACGGGGCCGCACAGGATTCCGAAATGTCCCATCTCGCGATCGAAGCGGCCGGTGGAGAACTCACACAGCTGGAAGAATAGAAAGCGCACGAGGCATTCCCATGAGAATAAAGGCTGAGTTCAAAAGGATGATCACCGAACTGGGGTCAAGGTTTTCACCGCCGCTCATAGCAGACGTCTTCTTCCCCCCTTTTCACAAAGGGGGCCAGCCCAAGGATGCCCAGTTCATGGCGATCCGCCTGGAAGGCGGGGCAACCGGCATCAGTTACCTTCTCCTGTCTGATGAAGACATGGATGAGTATACGTCTCTGCAGCCGTCGAGTTTTGTCGCGAAGAACCCCCAGGACTTTGCGCTCGAATTCGGTGGTGACGATCCAGTCAGGGAGATGATCGCACTGGGAGCTATTAACGCCATCTGTCAGCATGTGATGAGGGAGACCGAATTCGAGGTCGAATCGGCTACAGATCCACTCGGACTGCTGTCGGTCGCCGCGGAAGACAGGATCGGCATGGTCGGTCTCTTCTTCGGCCTCACGAAGGCCATCGAGAAAGCCGGTGCGGAACTGGTTGTCATCGAGAAGAAGGAAAAGTTGATCGACAAGTTTCCCGATCTCCCCATTACCACGGATCCATCGAAACTGAGTACCTGCAACAAGGTCTTGTGCACGGGCACCACCTTGCTCAACGACTCCCTTGACGAGATTCTCTCCCACTGCTCCTCGGACGCCTTCGTCTCGATCATCGGCCCTACGGCCGGCTATTTCCCGGACCCGCTTTTCGCCCGAGGCGTCGATGTCGTGGGTGGAAGACTGGTAACGAACGGTGAAGTCCTCCTCCAGCGCCTCGCAGAGAAGAAGCGTTGGGGAGACGCCACCCAGACAACCTGCTTCCGCAAAACGACCTACCCCGGCCTACCCTAACCACCCCACCCCGATAATGGGGTCAGGCCGTAATTATCAACTTAGGCGCCAAATCTTTACGTCGTAAAGTTGATAATTTCGGCCTGACCCCCAATTGCGATACTGACCTCCCACCGGATTTCTAGTTCGGGGACAGGCGCCGATCTCCCTCGGGTATCCGCTGCAAACAGCAGTGGTCTTTCGAATTCGGGGACAGTCACCGATTAAAGTCCTGTTATTTCAACCGTTTGGCGCCGATATCGGTGGCTGTCCCCGATTAAATTGAATTAGCCTGGTCGTGTTGAAAATTACGACCTGACCCCAAGGCGCCCCCTACTAAGTCCATAGAATAAGGGGGGAAAAGTTTTTTCAGATTATTGTTGACAATCGGCAGTCGATCATTGATAATGTCCGAAATGGCCTAGATGATCCTCGCAAAGGACCGAAAACAGATAGGACATCCACATTATGGCCTCTGCAACGCCGATCAAGAGTTTCGAATGTATTTCCGGACAGATAGCCAAGATTCTCGCAGGCCGAATCATCCGCGGCGAACTGGAGCCCGGACAGCGGATTCTGGAGCAAACGGTCTCGGATGAGATGGGTGTCAGCCGAAGCCCTGTCCGAGAGGCCTTCCTGTCCCTCGAGAAACAGAGACTGGTTGAAATCCTGCCACGCCGTGGAGCCAGTGTGGCCGAGATGTCCCGGCAAGACATCCAGTCCCTCTACGACCTCGTCACCGAGCTCTATGCGCTGGCAGCCGGTAGATCGGCGGAGTTTCACACCGCCGAGGATCTCGCCAAGATCCGTCAGACCGTAGAAAAGGTGAGAGCCTGCGCTGAAAAGGGCAATTCGGATGAGTACTACGAAGCGATCTTCGAGTTTTCCCTGGCAGCCCTGGAAGTAGCCAGAAACCCCCTGCTAACCCAGACCCTCTCTGACCTGAACGGACTCACAAGAAGAGCCCAGTTCGGAACCCTCTCGAAACGTGTCGACGATCTCACCACCAATGCAGGTTTCTTCGAGCGTGCCCTGGAGTATGTTGAGAAAGGTGATCCTGAAATGGCTGCACAAACGATTCGGGACTACGGCCACAACGAAAAGGACTTTGCAATGAGACTGCTTGTGAAGAACGGAAAATGAGCATGCACTCGAATCGGAGGCGGCTTGCGATGTATTGTCGACAAACGCCAATCGTCAGAAACGCGGGCGATTCCCTATTTAAGATGACTATTAGAGCCAACCCTTTCACCACCACCCGAGGGAAACATGTTGGAACGGGTGAGATTGCAGGCTGTCTTGTCGACTATCGGCAAGCTGCACATACGGCAGGGACGCACTGACAAACCCATAACCGCACCGGAGGCAAGGAGGAGTTCATGGCTGAAGAAATCCTGCGCGAAGTAAACGGACTCATCAGCAACATCAGCAATCGGCACGTGGATGAGTGGAAGGCCTCCGGCAAGCCGGTGGTCGGGTATTTCTGTCACTACGTTCCCCGCGAAGTGATCATGGCGGCCGGAGCCCT
>JAQYVQ010000489.1 GCA_030145435.1 Syntrophobacteria bacterium
CCGAGATCCTCCAGCGTCTTTCGGGTCGGCGCACCCGTTTTCCTGTCCCAACCGACAACGCTGTAGTAGTCGTCAAGCATCTTGTCCATGCCCTCCTGTTCCAGTCGCTCGCCCTTGTAAGGCCCCGAAGGAACAGGCTCATCCATTGCCCTGCCATGGAGCGTGTCGTCCTTCCTCGTGATCCCTTCCCGAACGAGGTAGGCCCGTTCCACGTTGTTGATCCTCGCCACCAGTTCCCTGACTTTCTTCTCGTTAAAGTCCACACCGGTAGCGGCCGTCGCCAGTTCCCCCATCTCCTTCAGGTAGATGGGCGTGGCGAACCACCCGGCTGAGAACTTGCAGATCCCCAGGGCGTCGCACATGGTGCACAGGGATGAGTAGTAGTCCACGAGAACGCCCTTCCCCTCATAGGACCGCGGATCCGTTGCGTGTTCGCTCCCAAACATCTTCTTCGATTTCTCCGGTCGTATCGGATAGAACTCGACCCCGGGCCATCCTCGCTGGGGATCACCCCCTCGGCTCGAAACCGCGTCGGACAGGGCGCATCCCTTGAGCGTCCGAATGTCCACCGCATCGATGTCACCCCCCTTGGTGTGGTTGATATATTTTTCAGCGCCCTTTCCGATCTTCTCTGCTGCCATGGCACAACCATCTGCCAGTAGGTCTCCGAGTCCTTCACGCCTGATCATCTTCATCAGCATCTCGATCTGGGCCTCCGAGTTTCCCCATTCGAGGGGAATCCCATCGGTATCTTCCTTGGTGATGATCCCCCGTTCATACCACTCAAAGGCCGCCGCCAGGGTAATCCCCGACGTATCCCCGCAAATTCCGTATTCATTGCAGATGTTGTTTATCTTCAGAACGGCCGCCTCATCCGGGTTGCCACACGCAGGGCCATGAGCGCTCATCATGCAGAATTCGGTGCCGTGGCCGTGCTCGCCGGCGTACGGACCCTTCTTGATCTTGAACTCGTGTTTACAGTGTATTGGGCAACCGAAGCACGCAACGCTCCTCGTCATGTGCTTCATCATGCTCTTTGCACCGTAATTGTCGATGTAATCGATATCGGCCGTCACCTGCGCGTTCCTAGCAACCGATCGTCCCTGGGAGTGGTACGCCGTCAGGTACGACAAGGTGCCAACTTTGGAGAAGTCCTCATAGGCGGGCCCATTTTTGATCTTCGTGACCCAGTCTCTGGCGATGGCCTTGAACCGCTCGGGGTCGGCTACGTGGAAGCCCTTGGTTCCCCGAACCGCTATCGCCTTGAGGTTCTTCGACCCCATCACGGTGCCCATACCGGTCTTTCCGCAGGCGTTTCCATAGTCCGTCATCAGGGACGCGAACCTAACGAGTTTCTCGCCCCCGGGGCCGATGGCGGCAATGCGTATGCGGGGATCCCCCAGCTCGTCCCAGAGGGCGGCATAGGTTTCCGAAACCACCTTTCCCCAGACGTGTCCGGCGTCCCGGATCTCCACATGATCGTCATCGATCCAGAGGTAGACAGGCTTCTCTGCGGCTCCCTCGACAATGATGTGGTCGTATCCCGCCCACTTCATCTCCGGACCGAAATGTCCCCCTGCGTTCGAATCTCCCAGAATCCCCGTAAGAGGCGACTTGGCCGTAACGTGGATCCTGCCCGAAGTAATCAGGCCGCTGCCGGTTATGGGCGAGGTCCCGAAGAAGAGTTTGTTCTTCGGTCCCAGCGGGTCGATTCCGGGCTCCACTTCGTCGAACAGCAGACGCGAATTCACGCCCCTGCCACCGAGGAATTGATGCCGCAGGGCCTCCGGGTACTCCTGCCTCTGTATCTTTCCATCGCTCAGATTGACGCGTAACAAGGTTCCGGCCCAGCCGTACATTACGAATCCTCCATCGAGAGCTTGTCGTGCAACAGTGACAGGTTTCACCCTATCCCTTGTCGACCGAACTCACCGTGCCGATTGCTTTCGTATCCACGAATTGAATCGCCCCCGTCGGGCACCACTTCGCACATTCCGGGTCTCCGTCACAGAGATCGCATTTGAAGACCTGCCCCGTATGAGGGTCGATGCGCATGGCGCCAAAAGGACATGCGCCCACACACTCGTAGCACCCTATACAATTCTTGATCGAAAAGCGGACAATGCCTGTTTCCTTGTCCCGCTGGATCGGCTTGCCTTCCTCAACGGGACACGCCGTTGCGCAGGGAGGCACCAGACAGTGCCTGCAGATCATCGGCGCATCCAAGCCCTTCTTGTTTTTCTGGATCCAGACCCTCGCCTTGACCGGATTGAACATACCGCTCTTCTCGAGGGAGCAGGCCATCTCGCACGTCCTGCAGTTCACGCACAATGCTGGTTTGGAGAGCAGTTTCTTACTCATATTCCTGATGACCTTTCTTTCTCAGCCCTGGCGAAAAAGGTGTCAGGAACCTTTTTCTGACGCCACCATCGATTTCAGCCCCATGAAAAAGGTTCCTGACACCTTTTTCGCCGGCCGGTTTGGGTGGAACCGTAGATCCCCGGCTACTTTGCATTCAAGATGGCCTCGGTGGCCATGCGCGCACACCTTCCGTTCGCGGACATGCTGATGCCTCTGGCTTCCTGCACGGTATTCGAGACGACGAACAGGTTTCTGTATCCCGGCACCTTCATGGAAGGTCGTTTGCTGCTGACCAGGCCGGGGGACTGCGCGATTCCGTACACCCCGGCGTGTGCGACCCGCCACCTGTATCCGTCCTTCAACTGAGGGTAGAATTTGAGCGACTCTCGCTCGAGCATGGCGATCGTGTCCCGAATCTGGCGTCTGACCATGGCTTGATTGCCGTTGAGCAGATTCGGCAGTTCGTCATAGTGCCCCTGGTAGGATACGTGGAACTGGTACTGGCCCACATCGTCTCCGTACGAGGGCATGGGATAGAAGATTCCGGAAAACCCGGATTCAGGCAGGTTCGGCGCCCAGCGGAAGGTCTTCAGGTCGAACAGCGGTTCGTCCAGGCCGTAGATGATGCTCCACGCAGTACTCACTTTTGTGCCGATCCAGTTCACCCAATCCACCCACCATTTAGGGAAGGCCTCCTCGTCCATGACCTTGAACAGGTCCCACAAGGGAAGTGTAACAATGACGAAATCCGCCTTCTCGGTCTCCACGTCCAGGACCTGGCTGTGGAACAGGCGTTCCCCCACTTCCAGGTTCACCCCCACGGCATTCCCGTTCCGGGACGCCACGCTGTCCACCCGCGTATTCAGCCTCACCTCACCCCCATGGGCATGGATGGTGTCCGCAAGGGGTTGGAGCACCGAGTTCATGCCCCCCTTGATCACCCCGCCGATCTCCTTCAGGCTGCGTCCCCCATCGATGAATTCACGAAGGATGTAGATCATCTCGCCCGCCGAGTATGTCTCATAGCGGTTGCCCACACTCGTCGAGCAGGCCAGGTAGAAGAACAGCATCTGGATACCCGGATCGTCCGACACGCTTTCCACCCATTCGTTGAGGGGCGTATCGTCGAGCTCTAAGATCTCATCCCGAGACAGGCGCGTCATTTCACCGAAGACCTTCTTGTACATGTCGGCGGTGAACATTTCCTTCGGGCCCAACCACTTCCCTTCATGATAGATTTCACTCTTGCCCAGTTC
>JAQYVQ010000503.1 GCA_030145435.1 Syntrophobacteria bacterium
GTGGCTGTCCCCGATCTCCTGTGGCTGTCCCCGATCTCCTGGGAAGACGAGAGAACGGCGTCCACGGAATTCCGGGACTGGACACCGGCCCGCATATTGCGGGCTAGAAATCGGCCGGGGGATTCGGTAAGATGGGCGTCCGCGAACCCCGTGTCGTGGGGGTTCCCCACATCTGCTGTCGGTTTTCCATCTGTTCACCAAAAGGAGGATGCCTGCGATGGATTTCAGCTTTTCAGCCGAGGAACAAAAACTGTTGGAGGAGGTGCGCTCCTTCCTGAAGACCGAGACAAGCGAGGCTCTGTTTGTCGAGTGCGAGGAACTGGGCCACATCTACGGAGGCAAGGAGGGAAGGAAGTTCATCCAGAAGTTTGCCTCCCACGGGTGGTTGACGCCGAACTGGCCCCCGGAGTACGGAGGCTTGGGCACGTCCGCAACCCTAGCCTTCGCCATACGAGAAGAGATGGCGTACGTAGGCACGCCGTTGGTCTTTGTCGCCGCCCACATGGCAGGCCCGACGATCATGCACTTCGGCAGCCAGGAGATGAAGGACAAATGGCTCCTTCCCATCTCACGGGGGGAGGTCGAGTTCTGTCTCGGGTACACCGAACCCCAGGCGGGCTCGGACCTTGCGGCGCTGAACATCCGAGCCGTGGACAAGGGCGACTCCTTCCTGCTCAACGGCCAGAAGACCTTCAACACCCACGCGCACGTGGCGGACTACCACTGGCTGGGGACGATCACGGACCCTGACGCAAAGAAGTACCGCGGCATGTCGCTCATGATCGTGGATTTGAAGAGCCCGGGCGTCGACATCCGGCCCATGGTCACCATGGCCGGGTGGCAAACGAACGAGGTCTTCTATGATGATGTCATAGTGCCGAAGGAGAATCTCGTAGGAGACCTGAACGCTGGGTTCTTCTACGTGATGCATGCCCTGGACTACGAGAGGATGTTTCCCCTTGCGACCTATGGAAGTCTCGTGGATGAGGTGGCCGAATATGCCCGCACCACGACCGTGGACGGGGAACCGCTCGCCAAGAATCCGATCGTCCGCCAGAAACTGGCCCAGATGAAGATCGAGCTCGCGGCGAACAGGCATCTGTACTACAGGCTGGCACACATGCTCGACACCGGACAGGTGCCGAACTACCAGGCATCGATGCAGAAGCTCTTCGCTACCGAGGTGGCCCAGCGCATTGCCAACACCGGAATGGAGGTGTTGGGGATGTTCGGTCAGTTGACAAAGGACTCAAAATGGGCTGCCCTGGCCGGAAAAACAGAGCGATTCTACCGCACGAGTGTGGTCGAGACGATCTACGCTGGAACTTCGGAAGTCCAGAGAGGCATCATCGCCCTGCGGGGCCTCGAGCTTCCTAGAAAGTAATGGGGGGAGAAGACCGATGAACTACGAGCTGAACGAAGAACAGAGAATCATCAAGGAATCGGCAAATAGGTTCCTTGCCGAGACTTGTTCCACGGATTTTGTGCGGGAAATGACGGAAGACGAAAAAGGCTTCACACAGGAGTTTTGGAACAAGATGGCGGAACTGGGGTGGATGGGCCTGCCCTTCCCGGAGGAGGTCGGGGGTGCGGGGATGAGCTTCTCCGACCTGGCCATTATCTTGACGGAGATGGGGTATTTCTGTGCGCCGGGCCCGTTCTTCTCCACGGTTGTTCTGGGGGGCCTCACCGTACTCGAGGCGGGGAATGACGAACAGAAGACGAGGATCCTGTCGGAACTCGCCGTGGGGAGCCGCATCCTGACCCTGGCGTGGCTCGAAGAGGGAGGCTCCTGGGGACCGAAGGGAATCAACCTGCGGGCGGAATCCCAGGACGGCGAGTTTGCCCTTTCCGGCACCAAGCTCTTTGTCCCGGACGCCCACGTGGCGGACACGATCATCGTGGCCGCAAGGACAGGGGACGCTCCTGAGGAGATCAGTCTTTTCGAGGTCGATGCCAACGCCCCGGGAGTCGGCATAACGCTCCTCGAGTCATTCGGCGGGGACAAGCTGTGCGAAGTCGTCTTCGATAACGTAAAGGTTCCCATGGCAAATCTCCTTGGCAAGGCGGGCGGTGGCTGGCCCGTGCTGAACAACACCCTCTTGAAGGCGGCTGTCGGCAAGGCTGCCCAGATGGACGGGGCATCACAAATGGCCCTCAAGTTCGCCGTGGACTACGTGAAGGAGCGGGTACAGTTCGGCAAACTCATCGGGACCTTTCAGGCGGTTCAGTTTCACTGCGCCGATATGCTGACGTACGCAGACACGATTCACTTCATGACGTCTCACGCGGCGTGGAAGATCGCGGAGGGGCTTCCCTTTGAAGAGGAAGCCTCCATGTGCAAGGCCTGGGTCAGCGAAGCCCATCGCAAGCTGGTGGGCTTGAGCCATCAGGTCCTGGGCGGCGTCGCCTTCATGGAGGAACACGACCTTCAACTCTACTTCCGGCGGGCCAAGGCGGCAGAGCTGGCCTTCGGGGACGCGAGTTTTCACAGGGAGAAGGTCGCCCAGGCGATGGGCCTGTAGCAGGTTGGCCAGAAACGCCCATCTGCGGCGTTGCGCTCGTCCTGCGTCACTGCGGCGTACGGTGTACGCCTCATTCCACAGGACGTCGCGCGCCTTGCATCTGGACATTTCTGACCAACCTGCGAATCAGTAGTTTTGAGCAGGCTGGTCTTGTCTGGCGGGCGGGTCTGCCGACACCACTGAATCGACAAGAAGGCCGGGAGGTGTCAGTGATGACGAAGAAGGAACGGGTGAACACGGTACGCCTTCAGAACCTGAGCTACGGACACAAGCAGTCGGCCGCGCTCAGGGCCGCGGTCGAAGTCGGGCTGTTCACATGTATCTCGCAGGGCGCCTCGAGCATCCCGGATATCGCAAACACCGCCGGCATCAGCGCCCTCAACGTGGAGAGGCTCGCAGTGGCCTGTACGGCCCTCGGGCTCATCGAGAAAGAGGGAGAGGAGTACCGGAATGCACCGGATGTGGAACGCTTCCTCGTAAAGGAGAAGATGACCTACATCGGGCCGTGGATACTTTTCAACGGGTGGGATTTCGAGCGGTGGAAGAACCTGGCCGAGATCATGAAATCGGAAGATCCTCCCAGGGTACTCGGGCTCTATGAATCGCTGGACGACGACATGGCGCGCGTCTACCATGACGCCACCTACACGGTCGGGCTGGGCGCGGGCATGCTCTTCGCCCGCGACGTGGATCTGAGCAACCGGTCCCGCATCCTTGACCTGGGCGGAGGCTCGGGCGCGTACTGCATTGCCGCTGTCCAGAAGTACCCTCATTTGCGTGCGACCGTGATGGATTTCGAGCCTGTCTGCAAGATCGCACAGGGGTTCATCTCCCAGTGGGGGATGAAGGACAAGATCTCCACGCAACCGGGAGATTTCACGAGCGACGCCCTGCCATCCGGCGCAGACGTGATGATCATGGCGAGCAACCTGCCCCAGTACAGCGAAGGGGTCCTCGGCAGGGTCCTCAAGAAGGCCTACGAGGCGCTGGCACCGGGAGGGGAATACCACGTCTGTGGGGAAACGCTCGACAACAATGAATGCGGGCCCGTCGGTCCCGCCTTGTGGGGCCTGCACGAAGCGCTGTTCGGGAGCGAGGGGCGGGCCCATTCCGAAGGAGAGGTCGTCGGATACCTGGAAAAGGCCGGCTTCGTCGACGCCCAGGTGCACGCCTTTGTTCCCGGGTCCCTGACGAGGATCACGGGGTACAAG
>JAQYVQ010000591.1 GCA_030145435.1 Syntrophobacteria bacterium
AGGTGGTTCAGGACGATCACGAAATAGATGAGGAGTACGGCGCCGAGGAGGTATTTGACGATGGGTAGGTTCTTGTGAAGGCAGAGAACCGTCAGGCATAGGGCGGTGAGGATGTATTTCACGTTGAAGAACATCTTCGGACCTATCCCGAGGAAGAAATCCATGATCGGGTTCATTTCCTCGGCGTTGTTTACGTGGACGTGGTAGAGGGTTAGAAAGGCATCCGCGGTCCCCAACAGGAGGATCGCCATCAGAAGGAGGAAAAACCGGAGGCTGTACTGGTCCACATAGATATGCCGCCTCCTGTCCTCGTCCCTGCGCACGTCCTTTCTCTGGCCCCGCAAAGTATACCTGCTCAGGATAGGGGTCGGTCCCCTTCTGCGGTCCGGGACCATTCTTCGCTTCTGGTTCTCCTCTTCGAAGACGGTATCTATGTTGTGAACCACGAAAGCGATTCCTCCCTTCTGCTTTCTCGCCAGACCGTCCACAAAAGGGTCCGGAGACCCAGTTGCCGCACGCGTCTCTTCGCTGCCTTTCAGGCCCCCGGGAGGGGGAGACAGGCTTTCTTACCCGATCTTCAATGAAATCGGCAGGTTTTGCCTAAAGGTTTAGGGTTTTGGTAGGCTTTCTATAGATACTGGATTAATTTCACTTCGTACGAACGGGTCCCGCCGGGCGCCTTCACGACCGCCTCGTCCTCCACCTCCTTGCCGATCAGTGCCCGTGCCATGGGCGAGTGAACAGAAATCTTTCCTTTTTTCACGTCCCCCTCTTCCGGGCCAACGATCTGGACCCGGATTTCCTCCCCTGTGTTCAGATCCTCCAGGTCAACGGTCGCACCAAAAACGATCCTGTCCGAGGTAAGTTTCGAGGGATCGATCACGTCTGCCCTGGCCAGCTTGTCTTCCAGGTCCCTTATCTTGGCCTCGATGTGCCCTTGCTTGTCTTTTGCGGCCTCGTATTCCGCGTTTTCGCTCAGGTCGCCGTGGGCGCGCGCAATCTCTATCTCCTTGGCGACTTGGTATCGCTCCTTGGTCTTGAGCCGTTTCAACTCCGCTTTCAGATTCTCATAGCCTTCTTCCGTCATAGGAACTCGATCCATCTCACCCTCTTCGTTTCCGGGAGAAACTCTCCCCCGTTTCTGTGTCGGTTTTAACCTCTCGTGATTCGGTCCTTCAGGGACTCCGTTTCTTCGTGCACCACCTTCCCTCCCACCATCGTGAGCAGGGTCCTGCC
Source organism: Syntrophobacteria bacterium (assembly GCA_030145435.1). Lineage (GTDB taxonomy): Bacteria > Desulfobacterota > DSWW01 > DSWW01 > DSWW01 > S015-6. The sequence continues at coordinate 1,237 of JAQYVQ010000591.1, forward strand.
CCTCACGGACCAGCCGTCAAAGGGGCAGTTCCTCGCCTTTGACCGGAACGAACGAGCATCCACCCGGAAGGTCCGGTCCGGATCCACGATAACGAGATCCGCCTGTCGGCCTACCTGCAGGGTCCCGGCATCGAGCGCCATGGCCCTTGCAGGCCCGACCGTAAGCAACTCGATCGCCCGCTCCAGACCGATCCGTTCCTGATCCACGAGAGAAAGCATCACCGGCAGGGTCGTCTCCAACCCGATGACACCAAAGGGCGCCTCTGCCAGCGAGGATGCCTTTTCGTCAGGATGGTGCGGCGCGTGGTCGCTGGCCACTGCGTCTACGGTCCCGTCCCTCAGGCCTTCCTGCAGGGCAAGCACGTCCTCTTCCGGCCGAAGGGGTGGGTTCATCTTGGCGTTCGATCCGAGCTTGAGGACAGCCTTCTCGTCCAGGACCAGGTGGTGAGGGGTCACCTCCGCCGTGACGCGGATGCCCCGATCCTTCGCCTTCCGGATCATCTCGAGCGATCTTGCTGTGCTCACATGGGCCAAATGCAGATGGGCCCCCGTATCCCACGCCAGCGCCAGGTCTCTGGCCGTCATCACATCCTCTGCTGCAGAGGGGATGCCCTTCACACCCAGCTTCTCGGCAATCTCTCCCTCCTGCACCACCCCCCCTCGAGCGAGATGATCGTCTTCGCAATGTGAAATCGTCGGACAGCCGATTTGCAGGGCTTTCTGCATGGCCTGCCTCGCCAGGCACGCGTTCATGACAGGGCGCCCATCGTCCGAAAAGGCGACGACCCCCTCCCACCTGAGGGCCTCGAGCGGCGCGAGGCTCCTTCCCTTCTGCCCGCGGGTGATCGCCCCCACCGGGTAGACGCGCACCACCGCCTCGGAGGCAATCCTCTTCTTCAAATCACGTATCACAGACGAACGATCCAGGCAGGGGGTCGTGTTCGGCATGGCGAGGACCGAGGTAAATCCACCCGCCGCCGCGGCCTGGGTACCGCTCACCAGGGTTTCTTTGTGCTCCTGTCCGGGAACCCGCAGATGGATGTGAATGTCCACGAGCCCGGGAAACAGGGAGTACCCCGTGAGATCGTAGATCTCCAGGGGCCTTTCCTCACGTTTCCACTGCTGATAAGGAGCCAGAGAGGGGGCCGACTCCACGATTCGTCCGTCGCGCACGAGCAGGTCCCGCGATCCGAAGGTCCCTGTTCCCGGGTCGACCAGCAGGGCGTTCGAGAAGAGGAAATCCGAAGTGCTCAAGCGATCGTATCTCCCTTTAGGGCCCGCGAAAAGATAATTTCACATTTTCGCATCTCAGATTTGGGTCAGATTCGGCCGCTCCTCAATCGCAAGGCCTTCGAAATAGCTAAGGCTATTCCTCTGGCCTCGCTCAATCGGCACGACCAAATCTGACCCAAATCTGAGCGCGAAACCCATCCCGCGATATGAGACAATTCGCCTCCCCCACTGTGAAATTATCTTTTCGCGGGCCCTTAGTGGAGCAGGTCACCGATCCTGCTCCACCGCACATTTCGTTCCGGTCCGTTCCATGACCAATAGATCATGAAGGCCTTGCCCTTCATCAACTCGAATGGGACAGGGCCCCACACGCGACTGTCTGAGCTGTTCTCCCGGTTGTCTCCCATCATGAAGTAGGAGTTCTCCGGGATCTTCATTGGACCGTGGTTGTCCAGCCCTCGAACGAAACGGGAGCTCGCGTGGTAGGCGTACTCCTCATCATTCAACGGCTTGCCGTTGATGTGGACCTTTCTGTTGATCACCTGGATCGTCTCTCCGGGCAGCCCGATCACGCGCTTGATGAAGTCCTTCTTCCTCTCTGTCGGCTCGAGGAACACGACCACCTCTCCTCGCTCCGGCTTCTGGAAAGAAAACAGCCTCACCGTCGTGAACGGAATCTGTGGGCCGAAGATGAACTTGTTCACCAGGATGTGATCCCCCACCAGCAGTGTTGGAATCATCGACCCGGAAGGGATCTTGAAAGCCTGAACGATGAAGGAGCGGATGATGAAAGCCAGGACGAGAGCGATCAGAATCGCCTCTGTGTATTCCCGGAATGTGGACTTCTTCTTCCCTTGCACCCGATTCGTCTGATTCGTCGTATTCAACTCTTTTCCTTCCTTTCGGTGCGGGAACGGTTGATTGGCAACGTTCTCGGTTCCGCCTGGTCAGCGTCAACGCTGATTCTGTTTGACTTCGGGCGCTTCCTGGAAATGGGCGAGAGTCTTTCGAATGCCTTCCTCGAAAGTGACCTTCGGCTCCCAGTCGAGCAGCTTCCTCGCCAGGGAGATGTCGGGCTGTCGAACCTTGGGATCATCCGGAGGCAGCCCTTGAAAAACAATCTTGCTCGGAGAGCCCGTGATCGCAACAATCGCCTTGGCAAACTCGAGGATGGACATCTCCTGCGGGTTGCCGAGATTGACAGGCTCTTTGTAATCCGTTTTAAACAGCAGCCTCCAGATCCCTTCGACCAGGTCGGAAACATAGCAGAAGCTTCTCGTCTGAGAGCCGTCTCCGAAGACCGTCAGGTCCTTCCCACTCAGGGCCTGGGGAAGCAGGGTGGGGACCACCCTTCCGTCGTTGATGCGCATTCGAGGCCCGTAGGTGTTGAAGATCCTCACGATGCGCGTGTCCATGTCGTGGTAGTTGTGATAGGCCATCGTGAGGGCCTCTGCAAAGCGCTTGGCTTCGTCGTAGACGCCGCGGGGGCCCACCGGGTTGACGTTCCCCCAGTAGGTCTCCGGCTGGGGATGGACCAGGGGATCCCCGTATGTCTCGGACGTGGATGCAAGCAGGAACCGGGCCTTCTTCTCCTTCGCGAGCCCCAGGGCCTTGTGTGTGCCCAAGGACCCGACCTTGAGGGTCTGGATCGGCAGCTGCTGGTAGTCGATCGGGCTCGCAGGCGATGCGAAGTGCAGGATGTAGTGCAACTCCCCCTTCAAATACAGGTACTCGGTCACGTCCTGCTTGATGAAATGAAAACTCTCCTCCTCGAACAGGTGCGCGACATTTTGGAGGCTTCCCGTAATCAGGTTGTCCATGCAGAAGACTTCGAATCCCTCTGCCAGGAACCGATCGCAGAGATGCGACCCGATGAAGCCTGCTCCGCCGGTAATCAGGGCCCTTTCCATGTTGTCTCTCGTCCTTCCCCTCTTCTGTGACGACTTTCTTGTCAACCGAAAAGATAGTCCTTCAAGGCCTCCGGCCATCCACGAAGTTGCATTCCCGTGGCCTTCTCGAATTTTCTACAGTCCAGGACCGAGTTCCCGGGCCGAGGGGCGGGTCTCCCAAGCTCCTCGGTCGAGATCGGCTCGACCGCCACGCCCTTCTTCCCGGCAAGCTCCAGGATCTTCTCCGCGAACCCCAGCCAGCTGCAGGAACCCTGGTTGGTCACATGATACGTGCCCTCGAGCCCCTTCTCCGCAGCCGACCGGAGCGCCATGGCCAGGTCGAGTGTATACGTGGGCGCCCCTCTCTGGTCATCGATCACCCGCAGTCGGTTCTTCTCACCGGCCTGCGCCAGGATCGCCTTCACGAAGTTCTTCCCCGCCTTTCCGTAGAGCCATGCCGTCCTGACCAGGCAGGCCTCGGGCAGGATCTCCCGTATTCTCTTCTCGCCTTCCCACTTGGACCGCCCGTAGACACCGAGCGGGTTCGGTGAATCCTCTTCAGAGTAAGGCCTCTCAGCCTTTCCGTCAAAGACGTAGTCGGTGCTCACGTGAATCAACCGGATTCGGCCCGCACGACAGGCGAGGGCAAGGTGGGCGGCCCCGTCCGCGTTTACCCGGAAGGCCACATCCTCCTGCTGCTCGCTCTTGTCCACGTCCGTATAGGCAGCGGCGTTGATCAGCACATCCGGCGCCAGAGCGGCCACCTGCTCCTCGACCGCCTGGGGGTCCGTGATGTCCACTTCCTCCAGGTCAACCCCGATCACCTCGTGGGCGGATGCCAGGACGCGCATGAGATCGGCGCCGAGCATCCCCCTGCAACCCGAAACCAGTATTTTCAAGACCCCTGTTCCTGTTCATTGCAGATCATCGGTTTCTGTACATCCGCTCGTAGTATTCCCGGTATTCCCCACTCTTGATCTTCTGCCACCAGGGCTCGTTCCGGAGGTACCAGTCGATTGTGTCCGCCATTCCGTCCTGAAAAGGCGTTTCCGGCCGCCAGCCGAGCTCTGTTTGTATCTTCGAGCTGTCGATCGCATACCGTCGATCATGCCCGGGCCTGTCCTTCACGTGCCGGACCAGACCGGCATCCTTGTCGAGCTTCTCGAGGATCGTTTGCGTAATCTCCAGGTTCGTCCTCTCCGCGTCGGCACCGACATTGTAGATCTCTCCGGGCCGCCCATCATGAAGAACCCGGTCGAGCGCGCTGCAATGGTCCCGCACGTAGATCCAGTCTCGAACGTAGAGGCCATCTCCATACACGGGGAGCGGCTCGTCCGCCAGTGCGTTGGTGATGAAGAGCGGGATCAGCTTCTCCGGGAACTGGAAGGGACCGTAGTTGTTCGAGCATCGTGTCACCACGACAGGAAGGTCGTAGGTCTTCCAGTAGGCGCGGCACAGGAGGTCCGCCGAAGCCTTGCTCGCCGAGTAGGGGCTGTTGGGCGCGAGGGGGCTCTCCTCGGTGAACGCACCCTCCCCTGCGAGGGAGCCGTACACCTCATCCGTGGAGATCTGCAGGAACCGGTTGACCCGATACCGCCTCGCCGCCTCCAGCAGGGCCTGCGTGCCCAGTATGTTCGTGGCCAGGAAGTGGCCCGGGTCTTCGATGCTCCGGTCTACATGGCTCTCCGCGGCGAAGTTGACCACCCCGTCCACACCCTCTGCGAAGAGCCCGTCCAGCAGCCCCGCATCCGCGATGTCCCCTCGGACGAAGCGGTAGTTTTCCCTGCCCTCCAGATCCGCCAGGTTCTCCAGGTTGCCCGCATACGTAAGCAGATCCAGGTTGACCACCTCGTAGTCAGGGTGCACTTCGAGGATGTACCGGACAAAATTCGAGCCGATGAAGCCCGCGCCGCCCGTGACCAGGATCTTCATAGGAGTTCCACCTTGCTCGAGTCTCCCAGCAGGAAGCGGTGGGCCCTCGGTTTTTGCGTCGTCCGCTTAATCTCCACGTTCGTTCCGATCAGGCTGTCTTCGATGCGAAAGGTCCTCTGGGAGGGATGGTCCATGATGACCGTCTTCTCGCAAACGATGCTGTGCTGAATTTCTACATTATCGACCCGGCAATTTGCATCGATGCTCGTAAAGGGGCCGACGTAGGCGTTCCGGATGACCGTCTTCGCTCCGATGATCGCCGGACCGCGGATCACACTGTTTTGAATCTCAGCGCCCTTTTCGATGATCACCCTGAACTGAATCGTCGAACCCTCATCCACATCCCCCTCGATGCGCGCTTCGATGGTGTCCAGGATGAGCCGGTTCGCGTCGAGCATGTCTTCGAGCTTTCCGGTATCTTTCCACCATCCGGTCACAAGATGGGGAACCACTTTGTATTCGTGATCGATCAGCCACTGGATCGCATCCGTGATTTCCAGCTCGTTCCTCCAGGACGGTTTGATCGCCTTCGCCGCCTTGAAGATATTCGCGTCGAACATGTAGACCCCGACCAGGGCCAGGTCGCTCTTCGGCTTCTCCGGCTTCTCTTCCAGCCGAACCACCTTCCCATCCTGAAGCTCGGCCACACCGAACTGGCTCGGGTTCGGGACGCTGACGAGCAGGATCTGAGAATTGGGCCTCTGGCTCCGAAACTCATTCACGAGGTCCTTGATCCCGTCCTTGATGATGTTGTCGCCCAGGTACATGACGAAAGCCTCATCGCCGATGAACTCTTCGGCGGCCAGCACCGCGTGGGCCAGTCCCAGCGGAGCTTCCTGGCGGATGTACGTGATCTTCAGGCCCCATCGGGAGCCATCGCCCGCTGCTTCCTGAATCTCCTGCCAGGTGTCCCCCACGATGATCCCCACCTCTGTGATCCCTGCCTCCCGGATCGCCTCCAAACCATAGAAGAGGACAGGCTTGTTCGCTACCGGGATCAACTGTTTGGCGCTGGTATGCGTAATCGGCCGCAACCGTGTCCCTTCGCCCCCGCTGAGCACGAGTCCCTTCAAGGAAGCCTCCTTTCTGCATACGATCGGCCCGGAACCGTGCTTTCTTGAGTCGAGGTTGATTCCTTTTACTCAAGGAAACCGGTGGGTTATCTTTTGGCGCGGTCCTCGGCCCCCAGATTATGTGATGCCGACCTCCCCGTCAAGCCGGCCGCCCGCATATTGCACGAGACTTCGTCGCCAGAGAAGTGGAAAACTTCTTGCAATATGCGGGCTCTTTCAGTAATAGGACCCCAGGCCGGCCAGCCGAAACAGGACGGAAAAGCCGACGTCATCGGGACGGACGGTCTGATTCACCTTCAGGACGACCGACCAGCAATCGCAAACGGACAGGTACGTGACCGAGAGGTGATTCTCAATTTTTCCCGAGAGTTCGATCAGGTAGAGGGTGTCGAGGGAAAAGGACCACTGCCGGTTGATGCGGGCCCGCACCTGCGCCCGTAAGGTCTGGTCGATGCCCGGAAAGAGCCACACCAGGTCGTAAGAATCCCACAACTCCACTCTTGTCAAGGGATCGACGATGTGTTCTTTGTGTTCCAGGAATCCGAGCTCGAGGCCAAAGCGGTTGCTGTTGTCGCGCAAGGTGGTCCCCACCTCGATGGCCCTCAGCGTGCCGTCGTAGGGGTCGATCTGGAGGTTGGCCATCAACCCCAGCCAGTAGCGCGGCTGGAGGCGGAAACGGATCCGGACGTCGGAGAAGAGCCTCCGGGTGGGTGAATCCACCGGGTCCTGGTCCAGGTCGAGGCTCTGCACCACATAGAGTTCACCCACCATCCCCTTCCTTCCCGCGGGCAGGACGTCTTCCATCTTCCCCCAGAGGCTCGTGTAGATGCTGTAGGTGAGGAAGTTCCTGCTCACGAGCATGTCCAGGCCGTCCATGACGACCGGGAAGGGATCGGATGCGATCTCGTGGATATACTGATACCCGACCTTGGGCCGAATGATATGGAAGAGCCGGTAATCTCCCCAGTGAAAGTCCCTCCCCACGGTGCCCTCTGCCTCGGCCCCGGTCTCGAGCAAGGTTCGGTGTTGGCTTCCCTCGCCCCCGAAACTGTCGCCCACGTACTGGGAGAGGATCTCACGTATGCCCACTCCCCCCTTGAGGGCGAGGCCCGGCGCCGGGCTGAGGAGAACCAGCCCCTGCGGGAAGATCTGCTGCCGCCACCTCTTGTCCCCCATTTCATCCACGAAGTGGACCGCGTCGGAGCGCCACCCGAGAGACAAC